>JAIRZU010000034.1 GCA_031267075.1 Holosporales bacterium | reverse complement strand
TCGCTAAAATTTTATGATATAATATTCATATAAGATGCCGGCTTGGGATCTTGGTGGGGAGGATGAACATAAAGAAGTGTGCGCCATTAGTCGTACTGCTATGCATCCTTTCATGTTTTCCTCCCCTTGAGGATAAAGATTCTATAAGTATGCTAACATGGGAAGGGTTAAAAATTAGTTAACGGAGAAAATTATTTTTGAGGGGAATCTCTGGTATGATAGCGTATCGCAGCAGAAACATACTGGTCAGGTGATTATCTTGAAGCGTGTATATAGCCTTCTCTCCATTTGCCAATCCTCGATTCTATCACATCAAAATGTTGCCTGCCTCATCGCTGGAGCTCTTGCGAAATTTTGCTTTTGTAAGGGACAGACCTGCCCGGTGCTTGTACTACCATCACTAGCCATCGTACTATACGCCATATGGAACTCCACTCCACGCAGTGCACTCAGGCTTGGATTCCTGTTTGGAATCGGGCATTTCGGCAGCACGCTGTACTGGGTTGCGGAGTCATTTGGCTGCGTCGGGCTTGGCTATTTGGGGTACCCAGCTGTCGTCTGCTTAGTGCTGTATCTATCAGTTTACGTTGCTCTTGCGAGCTACCTCTCCAGGTGGCTGGCTTGCTCCAGGGTAGGCTTCCTCGTGCTATTCGCATGTTTTTGGACACTTGCAGAATACGCTAGAGGAATCGTATTCACGGGCTTCCCCTGGAATCTGATGGGATACATAACGTATGATATCACATGCTTCTCCCAGATAGCAACCATATTTGGGAGCTATGGGCTATCGTTTTTCGTCGTTCTCATCAGTGCTTCTTTAACAACGAGACGAACCTGCCTGTACGGAGTAGCGGTGTTTTTCGCGATCTGCGTATATGGGTATGTTATCCTTCATGATGACAGCAAACTGGAACGTCCTGCAAATCAGGTCAGGGTCTTTGCTGTCCAGCCCTCCATATCTCAGGCTGATAAAATGGATAGAACTAAGTTCGAGCAGAACCTAGACAAGCACATTGCCATATCAGACTTGAGCGGGGCACAAGCTGAAAGGTCTATATATGTTTGGCCTGAAGCAGCCGTAGATGTTCCATTGATTCCGGGTGGAGCTGCACAACGCCGCATTGGAGAACTCATGAAATCGGATGGCTCTCTCCTGATTACTGGTGCCGACAGAAGAGGTGAGAATGGCGAGGTGTATAATGGAGCAGCCGTCCTAGGCAATGGAGGAGAGATTTTACAGACGTATGATAAGAGACACCTCCTGCCGTTCGGTGAGTTCATTCCAGAATTCCTCCTCGATATGGGATTACGCAAGGTAACGCCCGGAATCTTGAATTTCTCCAGCGGCCAATCTTCCCGTACTATCTCCATTGATGGAGTTGAAAAATTCAATCTTGTGATATGCTATGAGATCGTTTTCCCGGGGGAGATACTGGATGACAGGGAGAGCAAGTGGATCCTGAATATCACAAACGATGCCTGGTTTAATGATTCCGATGGGCCATCTCAGCACATGAGGTCGGCATGCTTTCGCGCGATCGAAGATGGCAGGGCAATAGTGCGAGTCGCCAACAACGGCATCTCCTGCATAATCGATTGCAACGGATCAATCGTAAGTAAGCTCGAGACAGATGCCGTAGGGGTTCTGGATACCTACATGCCTCTTCCCTATCGCAACACATTTTTCTCTGTACATAAAAACATACCGATCCTATCATTGATAGTGGCCCTGATCTTCATCGTGATAGCGGTCGAGCGCACCAGGAGGAAGAGGTAGGGAGCCTGCTGCCTCCCCACCAAATTTGGTGTCAACCACACACTCCTTGCAATTGTCTGCTCGTTCGGCTATTTTCTGGTATAAATTTGATGCTTAAAATGCGAGGTATTTTCATGGACCAGCTGCATACGACAAAACTAACTGTAGCGAAGCTCTGTCACGAAGTGGCGAATCATCTTAGTGTCCTCGTGTTTTTAAAGGAGGATCTGGTTAATAAAACCCAGGAGCTGAGTGAGCTATTCACGCTGATCGATATGCTAACTCACACGATGGATTTTTTCAGGAACATATATGCTACCTCTGGCACGATCTCGAACATCATGGAGACCATGCAGTGCATAGCTAAGCTGAAGAGCATACATATAAGCGATGATAGCAATGTGATGAAAAAATCCGACGATAATTCTGGAGCTCCCAGTTTTCTAGGGGGGGTGTTGTACATCGTGCTGAAGGCTTGTAAGCCAAACGATACGATATCAATCACCAAATCTCCTAAGGAAATATCGATCACCGTTAGCTCTCCTAGGAGGCTCCATGAAGCCGTCTCAGCAGCGTTTAACGAAGAGACTTGCAAGGAGGATATCTTCAACACGTTCGCTCTGTATGTGAAGAAGCTGGCCAAATTTCAGGGCTTTAATGTGTCTGCAGATACCGATGAAAGCGGCGGCTTGAGAATCAAAGCATGGACTGCGTAGACCACCCAATCGGAAGATTCTATGGGAGGATGCGATCAGGAAAGCTAACGAGTGATCAGGAGCGTCTGTTCAAGTCCCTACTTCCCAACGTCTCGCTCACCTCATTCTCCGATTTGAAAGATGACTTACAAAAGTACAAAGCTATCTTTATTGAGGTTGGATTCGGGTGCGGAGAGCACATCGCTCAGCTAGCTACATTACATAAGGACTCGCTATTCATTGGATGCGAGGCATTCGTAAATGGGGTAGCCGCCCTCCTCGTTAAGATCGAGAAGTTCAACATAGAGAATATCAGGATTTTCTATGGTGATGCAAGACTTCTAATCAGTGAGATTCCAGATGGGTTACTCGAAGGAGTCTTCATCCTATTCCCAGATCCATGGCCCAAGAGAAGACACATAAAAAGGCGGATCCTGCAAAGCGATACAATTGCTATGATCCACAGTAAGCTGAAGGATGGCGGAATCCTTAGGATAGCGACAGACCATCCAGAGTACCAACTGTGGATCAAGAGATTGATCACACATGATATGGCCAATATGTTCGAGGTAAAATCATTTGATCGCAGCACAAGACCGGACGAGCAATCGTGGCCAACTACGCGTTACGAGTGCAAAGCCACCGATGATATCTTGTACGTAGAGGCAAGCAGGAGGAGAGTTTAGCGTTCCAGTTGCATGCTTGAATCTGATATCATCTGTAGATCTGGAAAGACAGTACCTCAGGCGGAATGAACAACATCAGGAACTTCGCGATCATAGCGCATATCGACCATGGGAAATCCACCCTCGCAGACAGAATGATAGAACTTTGTGGTGGACTTGACAAGAGAGAAATGAAAGCCCAAGTGCTAGACTCCATGGAAATCGAGAGGGAAAGGGGGATCACGATAAAAGCCCAAACAGTGAGGTTGACATACAAAGCCATTGATGGTAACGTATACATACTAAACCTCATAGACACTCCTGGTCACGTGGACTTCGCTTACGAAGTGAGCAGGTCGCTTGCGGCATGTGAAGGCTCGATACTCGTTGTCGATGCATCGCAGGGAGTGGAGGCTCAGACGCTTGCCAATGTCTACCAGGCAATTGACTCCAACCACGAGATCATCCCTGTTCTAAACAAGATCGATCTTCCAGCGGCTGACGCTGAAGCAGTGAAACTTCAGATAAGAGAGGTTATAGGACTTGATACTAGCAACGCAATTCAGATCTCTGCAAAGAACGGGGATGGAGTGAGGGATGTACTAGAGGCAATAGCCCATACACTACCTCCTCCGAGAAGCTTCGATGCCGGTGGCTTGTGTGCGATGCTAGTTGACAGCTGGTACGATCAGTACCTAGGGGTTGTGATCCTAGCAAGGATATTCAAAGGAGAAATTTGTGCAGGAATGAAGATGAAGATGATATCTACAGGAGCAGTTTACACAGTCGATAACGTCGGGTATTTTTTACCAAAGAAAACTATGACGGATAAATTGAAGGAAGGAGAGGTTGGCTTTATCACGGCCAACATCAAGGATGTTGCTGACTGCAAAATCGGAGATACTATTACCGACGAGAAGGCGCCATGTTCAAAAATCCTTCAAGGCTTCAAGCCCTCAATCCCCGTTGTTTTTTGTGGCATATTCCCGGTTGATGCAGCCGAGTTTACGAAGCTGAAAGAGAGCTTCCAGAAACTGCATCTAAATGATTCTAGTTTCAGCTATGAGCTTGAAACTTCTGCGGCTCTCGGATTCGGATTCCGCTGCGGCTTTCTCGGCTTACTACACCTTGAGATCATCCAGGAAAGGCTCGATCGCGAATTCAATATCGACATCATAACGACGGCACCAAGCGTTATATATAACATTTTCCTAACCGACGGCAGCGTGATCCAACTCCACAATCCAATTGAAATGCCGGATGTTGTTAAGATCGATAAAATCGAGGAACCGTGGATTAGGGCGACGATAATGGTGCCAGAAGCGTATATAGGAAACGTTCTTTCTCTTTGCGAAAATAAGAGGGGGAGGCAGATCGATATCAGGTTCACTGGCAGTAGGGCGATTATCCAGTATGATATGCCACTCAATGAAATCGTTTTCGATTTCTATGATCGGTTAAAATCATCAACGAAGGGGTATGCATCGTTCGACTACCACCCAACAGAGTATATGGAGGGTGACCTCGTTAGAGTCGCCATTCTCGTAAACTCCGAACCTGTAGATGCGCTATCGATGATAGTCCATAAAGAACATGCCGAACGACGCGGTAGGGCCCTCTGTGCGAAACTGAAAGAGCTAATCCCAAGGCAACTTTTTAAGATTGCAATCCAAGCGGCGATAGGTGGTAAAATTATCGCTAGAGAGACGGTGTCTGCATTAAGAAAAGACGTCCTCGCAAAGTGCTATGGTGGCGATATCACCCGCAAACGTAAGCTCCTTGATAAGCAGAAGGAGGGGAAGAAGAGGATGAGGCAGTTCGGTGACGTTGAGATTCCTCAGAAGGTATTTATAGAGGCTCTTAAAATTTCAGATGATTAAGAAGTTCGCAAACACATTTCTTATGAGGGATCTGGTAGAAGCTATCATGGTTGGAGTGAAGTGCTGCTTCAGGAATCCTGTTACGATACGCACTCCTCTATCAAGCTGGCGGGCTAAGAGGGTATTGACAGTTTCACCGAATGCCTGTGTTGGCTGCAGAGAGTGCGAGAAGATATGCCCATGCAAAGCTATTAAAATCACGTCAGCTGGTGAATCCTCCTGGGACGCCGACAAGTGCTCCTTTTGCAGACTATGCGAACGAAACTGCAGGTTCAAAGCTATTACGATTGAGAGGGATGATTAGAGTTCAAGAAACTGATTGTGGAGAGTTTGGGAAGACATCTACGATTGATTGAAATACTGAGGATATGCCTGAGCCTTTCCTGCCTTGTATCGAGTCACTGACATTACTTTACCTGAAGGGGAGAACGTCATCTTGTCTCCCTCGAGCAAACCATCTCGAAAGATAGACGACTCACAGACTCCTCCACCTTGTACTTTCGGGTAGTACAGCAGGCTCTCTCCGTTTCTCTGGCCCCTCGCGTACATCATCTCCACTATGACGTCGCCGAACTCATCGAATGTCCTGAAGCTCCCGTGCAGCTCTCCGTTGTCGTAGTTGGCTTCTACCTGCTTCATTCCATTTGTATGGTACGAAATGAATCGCCCGGTTTGTACTCCATTGACATATGTCATCACCACCATCAGCTCTCCGTTCGGGTAGTACTGTCTCACATCTCCGTGTATCACGTCATCCTCATAACTGATTTCCGACTGCACGATGCCGCGGCTAGATATGAATTTGGTGATGCCGTGCTTCTTCCCATTAAGATAGCTTATCGTGACGTGATCGCCATCAGATGTTTCCTTAGTAATCTCCCCAGAGTAGTTACCATCAATAGCCCCCAAGTGGGCCCCAGCTGTGTTATTTACCATCTCCTCCCTTTCCTCCCAGTTGTTGCTGTCCTCCACGTAATTCGTTAAGTAGTGGTATCAGTGCTTTCGTGTGGCCATCTGTATCCTCCCGAGCTATTCCTGCGGCCTTGTACTTTGCTTGTGCCCTGGTCCCTACCGCGCCTATGAGGTGAACAGATGCAGTCATTGTCTCAGCTAGCTTGCACTCTCCTGTTATTAGCATTTCCATCTTTACCGGATCCCCACTGCCCTCGAAACTAGCTTGAACCTTCCATGCGGGACCAATTCTCTTTATTACGCGTACGTACTGAAGTTTGTACTGTCCGATGTACGGCCGAACCCAAGTGTCAAATTGACCAACGATGTACAGTGTGAGTGCCTCTATGAGCTCTGGGTTTTCTGGATCTCCACCTAATCGTTGTGCAATTCCACGAAGGTCCATATATTTCACAATTAATGCTCGTAACCCTCGATCATCCTGAGCGGCCAGTGCGCGTAACTCACCGAACATATCCCTTACAGCTTTCTCTGCCTTTTTCTCTTCATCAGGGGAAGGATCTTTCTTATCACTCTTCGGGGGTGGAGTTGCCGATTTTGGTCGTGAGGCATCTGCGCTATTGACATACCCAATGCAATATCCTCCCATCACAGCTATCCCCATAACCAGCTTCACAAGCCTACCTACCATCATCACACATACACGCAAAAAAAGCTACCCCATTAACCCTCATAGTACCACTGTACAAACTCGATCGCAATCACAAGATTAGCCCATCCGGAATTGAGATACGGCTGTTGACAACCGGCCGTATTTGCCGCAGAATCCAATTCTGATTATTCGGAAAGGTGTTTTATGGTTGCTGGGCCGCTCAAGCAAAAAGGGAGGGTTGCTGTGTTACTCGGTGGATGGTCTTCCGAGAGAGAAGTATCTCTGAACTCCGGGAAGAACGTAGCAAAGGTACTACGCGGGCTAGGCTATGAGATAGCTGAAATCGATGTCCAAAAAGACCTTCGACATTTCACCGATGCGCTCTACAACTTCAAGCCAGACTTCGTATTTAACATACTCCACGGTAGTGGCGGAGAGGATGGTATTGTCCAGGGTGTCCTCGAGATGTACGGCGTCCCATATAGCGGCAGTAGCGTACTTGGATCTGCGCTTACCTTCAACAAGTCTGTATGTAAGAAGCTTGCCAGATTCTCCGGGATACGCGTAGCAGATTGGATCGACATAAAGGCCAGTGAGATCCCTGACATCAACACTAAGAGTGGGAAGAATGTGCCATTCCCGTTCATCGTCAAGCCGTCAGCTAATGGGTCTAGCGTCGGAGTATACCTGATCTTCGGAGAGGATGACCTCAGTAAGCTTAAGGAAGTGGACTGGACTTTCGGCGATGATGTCATGCTCGAGAAGTACATTCCAGGGCGCGAATTCACGGTGATGGCGCTAAATGGAAAGACTGTCGGCGGCCTCGAAATCAGGTCTAAAGCAGAGTTTTACGACTACTCGAGTAAGTACGATGTTGGCGGCTCGGTCCACATACCAAACTTCGAGGTTGACAAATCCGTGAAGCAGGAGTTATACTCAGTGACTGGGACGGCTTACGATATCTGCCACTGCAGCGGAGTTGCGAGAGCCGACTTCCGATACGATGGGGAGAATGTGTACTTCCTCGAGATCAACACGCAGCCTGGTATGACGGAATTATCCCTCGTCCCAGACATAGCTAGGGCAAATGGAATTTCCATCGAAGCATTGATTGAGGCGATAGTTGGAGCTCAGCAGCGGTAGGGGCTTATACCAAATCTAAAAAATAATTTCTTCCGTTAGGTCTCGTTAGGAAAAAACTCATGGAGGCCTGAGCTATCGGGGCTCCCTCGGGTTTAGACTAACCCCGGCACGTTAGTGAGCTGCCGTCTTCTCCATGAACTTCGCAGGATAGTTTACAATTACACTTCCAGAATTGTACATTGACAGATGCATAACTTTAGTGTACTATACATATTGTATGGAATACCGTTAATCAGACAGAGAGGTAACAGAATGAAAAGCATGAAAGCAATGGGCCTAATCATGGCGGCTGCGATGATTGCACCGAGCTACGGAACAGGACGAACGCCCCGAGCGAGCTTGGAGTGTCTGGTGGAGACAACTGACCAACTCGTCGACGAATGCGGACGGGCACTCGTATCCAACAGCACAGCTCCGCGCATAGACGTGAGCGGGGCAGTGCGCCGTGCTAGGGAAATAGGTGAGCAACACGAAAACCCAAAGCGGGAAGACGCCCGGCTCGGCATAACCGAAAGGTGGTACAGATCCGTGTGCCCGGGAGACCAAATGCGCGATACATGGTCCCGAGTGCTGGCGAAATCCTTCCAATTCACTCTCCCGACCGATGAGCAGCAGGCGGATCGCGCCATTACCCTGATATGTGACGGCCTGGTGGTGGCAACCGAATACACCTACGACCTAACATGCGACCAGCAGGAAGGCGGGGCGACGAGACAAGGATACACCGAGTACTCATGGCGCACGGCGGTGCTCGAGCAACTCATACCACAGGTGCATGCAGAGGTGCAAACCGAGTGGACCAACCTGGCAAACAACGCATATGAGCTAGCGAGCGCGGCGGTAGTCAAAGAAGCCACCAAGATAGCAAGAACACTGACATACTGCACCCAGGCCTTACAGACCGAGGAAGCCCGTGGGACCTCGACCGGCGACGAGAGCGTACACCATCGAAGGCAACACGTCCTTGACAACATCAGGGAAGCGACCAAACTGAGTATCGCTCTCTGCCACAAAGACCCAGCGAGACACACGCAACAAGCACTCGAGCAGATGAAGCGATGCGGTGAAGCTGCTCAGCTACTCATGAGCGCCGAGTGCATGCCAAGACGCTCTGAACAACCGCCGAAATGACCACCCCACAACCATCAAAACCAAGGGAGACCTGAGTTATCGGGTCTCCCCCTTGGTATTAAACAAATTCCAGCGAACTAAATAATTTCCACTTCTCCATAATTGTACATTGGCAGATCCATAACTTTAGTGTACAATACACATTGAGTGGAATACTAGTAATCAGGCAGAGAGGTAACAGAATGAAAAGAATGAGAGTGCTTAGCCTAATCATAACGATAGCGGCAATAACCAGAAGCGGAGGAGCAACAACGGAAGTCGCACGAGAGCGACCAGAGGACAGAGCCGTAGGGAGCAACACAACACTAAGCCCAGACCCCACGACCAACAAAACGCGGAGCGGCGGCGGTGCACAAAGTCCTGACGACATACTCCTGGCGCAGGCTGTCCAAGACCACCAGTTCAAAAGCCTCGTGGGAGTCCTTGCACTTATAAAACAGTTTACCGTCGCGGCTCGAAGCTACTCCGCCGCAGACCACGCGGACCCCGAGTCAGAATCCCACGCCAAAGAAATGATGAGAAACGCAGTAACCTCAGCCGCCGCCGAGCTCCTGGGGACACCGCATACATCCGAGCCGCAACTAGACCAACCAACGGGCCAACCCCCAGAGTAACCATCAAAACCAAGGGAGACCTGAGTTATCGGGCCTCCCCCTTGGTATTAAACAAATTCCAGCGAACTAAATAATTTCCACTTCTCCAGAATTGTACATTGGCAGATGCATAACTTTAGTGTACAATATGCATTGAGTGGAATACTAGTAATCAGACGAAGAGGTAACAGAATGAAAAGCATGTGAGCGCTCAGCTACTCATGGACACCTTGCGCGCTCTGCTTCTCCTGGGCTCTCTTAAGCCTTTGGTCATGCGTGAAAGTTTCGACTTCTCCCGGGGATAGCACCTTCTTACATAGGAGTGGATGCAGCTTCGCGTACTTAAGCCTCCTTTTGACCTCTCCTCTTTCGTGCATTTCTTCTATCTCTTCCTCTTGTCGCTCAATCTGAAGACTGATCGATTTTAGAGTCTGGGGGGGGAGGAGTTCAGGCAGGTCTGGGTTAAATTCGTGCAGTATGTTGTAGATGTTCGTAAGTCCGATAGCCGACTTGAGTGAGCGTCCACTGACTCTCTCCAAGAGTTTCACGGTTTCACTGGGCTTTCCGCTCTGTGCCGGTATCTTACGGGGGATAACAAGGGCATCCCTCACCTTTTCCGGCATATCTGGCTGGGCCAGCAGTGCAAGCAGTTGTTCTTCACTCTCTCTGAGCTTCTGTTCTAGTGGCGCTGGATGCCGTTTCTGCGTCCTGTTCGTTCGGGGCAGTTTCAGTTCGCGAAATAGCATGTCTGCGACGCGTGCTCTCTCGTTATTCTGTAGTTCTCGTCCAGCTTGCCGCGTTATTTCCTTGGAGACTGGTCCTTTTCCTACTGATCTGGCTTCAGGTGGTACTACGGGCATTTTCCACACCATCGCACATATTGCTTCACGGATGTGTTCATCCTGTAGTGCCACTAGGAACTCTTCTTCTTGCTCTTCTAGGAACGGTTGTAGCAGTTCTAGTCTGGTCACCACAGGACCGGGTATATATGGGACCTGGATGCCATTGGCTCTCATTATCCTAATGATTTGGTTCCACTCGTGTCTATCCGGCATCCAGCCGATTAGATCTACTATCAACTCTCTGAGCCGCTGCGGGTATTTGGCGTTGCGTGGTTGTCTCGCTTTCCTGCGTGCCCCCCCCGTGGTAGGAGTTGGTTGGGTTTCAGACTCAGTCCGTTCAGCGGAGGATCCCGGGATCATGGGATCTGCCTGCCACTCAGGATTAGGACCTGTCTGCTCTCTGAGCCGCTGCGGGTCCGGCACCGCATGGTCGCTTCGTTTTCTTGTAGCTCTCTTTGTGGTAGGAGTTGGTTGGGTCCCGTGAACCGTAGGTGCAGCGGGGGATACCTTTGGCTGCGACCCAGGATCAGTTTGCCACCAAGGATCGGGATCGAGCTGGCACCATATATCAGGCCACGATGGAGATAGCTGAAAGGTCGGCATATGGATGGGAGATTGGTACCAGCTATCACCGTCTTGAGTATCAAACCCCATCCCTATTGCTTCTCCACATATGAAAGCCAATGCGACACACACAATCACTCTTTTCATTTCAGCTTTCCCACCAGAAACCGCTAGTATATAATACTCCCTTTTAGACTTAATATCAATTAGAGACTGCATGAAATAATACGTCACATAGTAGAATTGGGGCCGTGCTCAAAGCGCACGAGCCCATGATCTGGATATCAGGAGGAGGAAAATGCTGGATCTTACTCGTATCCCTATTATCTACAGCTTTGTACCGCATTTTTGCTTAAAGGTAAATTTCACTTACGGAGCCTACAGCTTATAGTCAAACCCCCAACAGTATATAATCCTCATACAAAGCTCATCTTTAAGGCATAAACAATGCATCACAGACATGATATATCAAACTCCCTCTGGAACAAAATCAAGGATACCCTCCCTGGTAGTAAGGGACATACAGGTAGGCCTGCTCGAGATAATAGGAAGTTCATCAATGCATTCTTGAAGATGAAGGAATGGCGGGGGGCAGCAACGAGGTACTGTAAGAAGGTTGATTCTTTTGAGGCAGCTGAGTTGTCTCATAGGAGATGAGCTTATCTTTTTACGCCCATGTCCTTGCAATCCACATGGCTGGCAACTACAATCAATTGGAGACGTTGGTATTATCTTTAATGTGAGGGAGCGATATGTGTGATGGAGACCCTGCGCTGTGCAGCACGTTATCAATTGCGGTTTTGGTAGGTGTGGGCCTGATACTGATGCTATCCGTCTTCCTCGTAAACCAGCAAACATGTGCCATCATTGAGAGGTTCGGAAAATTTAGCAGGCTTGCATATGCCGGGCTGCATTTCAGAATCCCAATATTTGAATCGATAAAGGGCCGTGTGTCGCTACGCATCCACCAGCTCAATGTTGATGTCGAGACTAAGACGAAGGATAACGTTTTTGTGCATGTCGTTATAGCAGTTCAGTACAGGGTACTGGCCGAGAAGATCTACGAAGCCTACTACACTCTGCATAATCCTATGGAGCAGATCAAGGCGTTTGTGTTTGATCTCGTGAGGGCGCAGGTACCTACGATGGAGCTCGATGACGTATTCTCGAGAAAGGACGATATAGCTGATGCGATCAGAGGAGACCTAAGAGGCCCGATGTCCGATTTTGGATACGAGATTATCAAGGCTCTTGTGACTGACATAGATCCAGATGCCAACGTGAAATCCGCAATGAATGAGATTAATACGGCACAGCGGCTCAGAGTCGCAGCTACCGAAAGAGGGGAAGCTGAGAAGATATTAAAGGTGAAGCAGGCGGAGGCCGAAGCCGAAGCCAGTATTCTCCACGGAAGAGGAATCGCCGGTCAGAGAAAAGCGATCGTTGATGGGCTTAGTCATTCAGTTGATGAGTTTGCAAAACAGACTGGGTTGTCGGCACCGAACGTTATGGATATGGTGCTGCTAATCCAATACATCGATACCCTGAAAGACATAGGAGCGAACTCGAAATCAAACGTCGTATTCGTCCCACACACTCCTGGAAACCTGTCATCCATAAGCGAGCAGCTACGCGAAGTCATATTCTCAGCCGATGCAATGAAGTGATGTCTTCACTCCCTGAATGCAAGAGCAGCATGAAGAGAGAGGGAGGCATCTTCCCAGCCTCCCCCTCTTCGTTCATGGTATAGGTCGTTACAATGGCTCGCTTTCTCCCACGTCGTCTCCGTCACCAGGATCAGATTCAGACCCAGGTGTTTGACCATGTGGGTCTTCTGTAGTTGGGTCTTCTTCCCCAGGCTCGCCTATTTTGCCTCTGACCTCGCGGAGCTTACTCAGCAGCTCGCTCGTGTCGAGATCCCCTGGTAGACCGCTTCCTATGCTGCTCTTGGCCTTTATCTTGCCTAGGGCTATTGCGATGTTCTTGATGATATGGATCAGACTGCCGTTTTGCTTTATTAGCTCTGTCTCATTTGGGCTACTGCCAGGACAGCCTCTTTCTATGACTTCCGCATACGATTCTGCCGGACTATCTGGTTCACCAATGCCTCTGTCAGATATAACGACGTCCCTTCTACGAGGCGCTAGATCTACTCCCCTATCATCTTCTGACTCACCTATTAGCTCTAGTATTCCGTTGAGCTCGTCGATTGCTTCCCTTAGGTTGGCTTGCACGGCTATCTCACTGCCTGCGTCTAGCATCTGGCATATGGCCCTCAGGGCGTTATTAATGTCGTCAACAGTCCGTGCCGTTGCGTTACGCTGCCTCTGCAGGAGCGGCCTGATATTTGGATTGCCGCAGCCTCTCTCGATAACGACGGGAGGGGCTTCATCGACACCTGGAAGGCCGCAGCCTCTCTCGGTGACAGCTGGGCTGTCTGGGAGCGCAGCGGTAGCACCGTCAGAAAGTCCTAGAATCACTGCCCGCACATCTATCTGCGGGACTCCTTCTTCCTCATAAATCGCTCTTGAGCAGTTACCGTTTGTTGCTAGCAGGCCTAGCATTGCCGTTAATACTAATTTGTTCATTTTGATATTCCTCCGTTGCTATCATAACCACTATGGCTATGGATATAGTCTAACCCCCAAATTTTTAAAAAATCGTTAACAGCGACAAATATTTATCAACATAATGCATCGAGAGGCCTATCGACATACTCCATGGGAGTGAGCGCCTACTCAAAAAATGTTTCAAACTTTAACTAATTTTTAACCCTTCACATGCTAACCTACTTATAGAATCTTTATCCTCAAGGGGAGGAAAACATGAAAAGCAAATTGGTAGGTTTAACGGTAGCACTGTGTGTTACAGGAATGGCAAATGTGTATGGAAGTGGTGAAGTTCGAGAGAGAGTCCTGTAGTTATCAGAGATCTGGTTCCAACCAGGACACTGTTCCAAGAAAATAGAATACTGAGAAACGAGGTTGAAACCCTCAAGCGGGCAATGGCGACGCTGGAAGCCAGACTGGGAACCCCGACCAACGCAGCGCTAAGTACCTCACAATCCACAACCGGAATGTACCTGCAGCTAGAGAGAACAATGAATGCTCAACTCGCCATGCAGATTGGGCTGAGCACCGCTGCCCAAACAGCATACGCCCCGGATGTCCACTACATACTGACGTTGGCTGCTATGCGCGATGCACAAGATGCGTACAACGGCACCACACTGGATACAATCAGAGCCCGTTGGTACGGTGGCGGAAACGGTATACCGTGCCTAACCTCACAATACCCTCTACATCTTGACCTAGTTGCCACGGGGCTGGATGAGAATCACACCACCACATACTACAGGATGGTTACTGATAATCGCGAAAGGCCGCGCCTGTACGTTACGACTCCTCATGGCTCCAAAACCTACACAGAGAGTCAGGTAGAAAGCACACCTGCTAGCGAGTGCAAGATCACAGCGTGGGACCTCGACGAACTGAGCGTATACGTGGGCGGGCTCGGTTCCGGGGACGACGAATACCGAATATCCGTCGACGCAACCAATACAGCCGAACATCTGACCAGAGTCAGAGGCCAGATAATTCTCCGCAGCTACTGGTCTTTCATGTCCGCAGGATGGACTGTCAGCAGCGCGTACGCACATTACAAGCGCGAGATACCTCCTCCACCATCAACTCCAACCCAGACACCGGCGTAATTACAGAATCCTGGAGGGGGGCCTTAACAGCCCCTCATCTTCCCTATGAGAGAAGCCTACTAGATGTCACGTCGGATGATGCTTGCAGCACAGGCTTCGTCTATGAGGCCTAGTTTGATCTTCGCGATGCCATCATACATCTGGAGGCCTGCTAACTCTATGGAGCAAGCACCCCAGCTACCGCGCTCTATCCACTCAGTAAACCTGATACTACGCTTGGTGGTGTATCATTACGATATGCATTCTCAGATCTAACGAACATCTCGCCGCTCGCCACTTTAGCGCAGCGACATGTTACATACGTGGCATCAGGTTCGTATCTAATAGCCGCATACCTCTTCCTTTCATGAGAAATTTGAACGCCAACGAAGCTGGTTTTATTCATTCGAGCTGCCCAGTATGCTGCGAGTTTCGCATGTGCGATCGGTGTCGCGATATCCTTAAAGATTCCCAATTTCGGAGCGTAGACATTGGAACAAAAGTCATAATCAACGCTTCCGTTGTAATGGGCATCAGTCGTTATAACGAACGAGTCATAGCTCATGCTACGTAGCATATCCATGTTAGGGATGAGGTTCGCAAGCTTGCTAGGACTCCGTACCTCCAGTATCAACTCGTTCTTGGATTTCGCGATCGATACAACTATCACACCATCGAGCGCTGCTGGGAGGCTGATTGGAGTTGGAACCTTCTCAAGTGGAATGTTAGCAAACTCAACCGTAATCTCTTCGCTATTTTTGATTTCGACTTCATAGCTCTCCCCATCGCATGTGATCGAAAGATTCTTTAGCTCGGGGGCTTGCGAAGATATTACCTGCGCCGCCGCGTATATCGAGTTCCCGAAGTACATACCACGGCAATTCGGAGTGAAGCACTTCGCTTCAAACTTACCGTAGCCAATCTGGTTAATGAAGATAGTTTCAGTAGCATTCACTTCCATCGCGATGTTCTGCAATAACGTATCATCATCATTTTCGTCGGCAAAAAAAACGGCCGCTGGGATCCCCCCAAGCACATATTCGCTAAATGTATCAACTATCCAGAATTGTCGTGTCATGGCATCCACCAGTGCTATCATACAGAAATTGTCACAAAAATCTGTGACGATATCAACAAAATAAAAAGCCCATCTGGATGAAGGATGGTGCTCATTAAGACAGGCTGCTTCACTCCATGCTTAGGATGCAAATTATTTGAGACATTTACTTATCTAGTTAATTAGCGTAAATTTCCACACCGTCTAATGCTTGGGAAGCGCACAAAACCAGCGTACAACGTCACTGTGGTTGGCACTTGGACAAGCTTCATCAACCAGCCTGGTAAATGTCTCTTAGAATTTATATTTCTATGGGCGTAAAAATAATTTGACACAGTGCGAGACTAGGAGGTAGCCTTAAAGCAGAGCTGGTGAGAGCGGCTTCATTCCACATAACAGACTTCCAAACATATCTATCCCAGAGTTGAATTAACTTACGCTTAGGAAGCATGGGGGTCTGATAATCAACCATAAAATTTAGGAGGTAAATCAAAATGCCAAGCATACTATCTACACTACATAAAAAGGTCATCTTACTCGAACGTAATATGAATGTAACAGCAACCACAACCAACATGTACAATGAGGTTTTAACAACGAGAGGCTCTGTGAAGAGTATCGGGGAAATGAAGGAGATGAGCGTCTTTGAGGTGATAATCATCAAGCCTCCACCCCAGTTTAAGGATAGACAAATCTCTGCCATCCTATGCGATGAAGGGTGCTATGCATTCAAGACGTATTTGAAGGATTATAGAGGGAGGTACTTGAAAGGCCTCGCAGAATGGGCTGGATAATATTCAGAAAATAATGTAGACAACAAACGATAAGCGCGCTACAATAGCGCAAGTGTATTAAATATGGAGAATCCCAACATGAATTACGGAACAACAAGAACCCTGATGCTGATAGCAGCACTGAGTGCAGGAGCCTGCGCAGCACGCCCAGAGGCTGGTCCGAATCCAGTTCCAAGAGAGCTGATGACCAATGACCAGGCTGATAGAGTGCTGAGAGAGGTAATGCAGAGGCATCTTCTTCCGGCTGGAGAAGAAATATCAGCAGAGCTGAGAAGCGAACTCCGTGAGTTGGCTGACCGACTGTATAGAGTGAACCAAGAACTTCAAATATGCGAAAACGAGATCCAACAGCTAACCGGACAGGAACCACCATCAGAGCTCCTAGTACGAGAGGTGAGAGCACTCAACAGCTGGATCGCGTGGCATAACGAATGCAATCACGCCGGTGACAAACGCCAACTAGTGCTCACAACGTCCTCCGCGGAGCGCGGACGAAATCTAGACAGAGCTATTAAACTCGGAATAACATGCACAGGCAGAGTGAGCGCACGAAACGACGGAGGGGTATGTGCGGCCGAGAGAGACCAGATCGAACGAATGCAGAGCGCGATCAAACCGTTCGGACAGGCACACAGGCAATGCCTCGAGACATACAAGAAGGCAACGCTGTCACTCCTACGGACCTTCAGCAAAGAATACACAACGATACTGTTGCAGGCCGAATTACGAGATGGAGTCGAATCACCCCACGGACTCACTGTGACGGACTGGCACACCTTTAGGAGCAGGTCAGTGCGAGAGATAACAGCGAATCACGTAGTGCACTGGGGAGAGGGATGGAAAGGAAGCGGAATGACAGCGCTAATATCCGTCAACATCCGAGGTATGCCAGGGAGACGAATCATATACCTAGCTGGTGGACAAGTCCAGTCCTACACCGCCGATGGTGAAGCCATCCTGAAGGACACTCTTGGAATACCAGCTCCACCCCCACGTGGGAGCTAGGCCCTGGTAAGATTACAAAGCCAAACGGGATAGGGGCTTTGTCCCCTATCTCTGAGGTGGCTTTAGAAAAATCATTGAAAGGTCTGATGGTTGCGGGGTACAATCCTATATGTATCCTAGCGAGAATTTAAATAGATTTTATGAGTGGCGATAAGAGGAGTGCTCTGGATGCTGCGCTTCAGCAGATAGAGAAGGCGTTTGGCCGTGGATCCGTGATGAAGCTTGGGCAGCGCGAGGTCATAGAAGTAGAGTCGATTTCGACTGGATCGATAGGGCTGGACATAGCGCTCGGGATAGGCGGATTTCCGAAGGGGAGGATCATCGAGGTCTATGGTCCTGAATCATCTGGGAAAACGACTCTAACACTCCACGTCATTGCGAATGCTCAGAAGAACGGTGGGAATTGCGCATTCATAGATGCCGAGCACGCGCTTGACCCAGTGTATGCGAGGAAGCTCAACATCGATATCAACAACCTCGTGATTTCACAGCCCGACACTGGGGAGCAGGCCCTCGAAATCGCGGATACTCTCGTCAGAAGCGGAGCTATAGATGTGTTGGTCGTAGATAGCGTAGCCGCCCTTGTTCCGAAAGCTGAGCTCGAGGGAGACATGGGAGATTCTCACATGGGGCTTCAGGCTAGGCTTATGAGTCAGGCTCTAAGGAAGCTAACTGGTTCAATCTCTAGAACGAACTGCATGGTCATATTTATAAACCAAATCCGCCAAAAGATTGGTGTTATGTTTGGAAGCCCTGAGACTACAACTGGTGGGAATGCCCTGAAGTTCTACACCTCAGTTAGACTTGATATTAGGAGGATAGGGGCCATCAAGGATAAGGATGAGATGCTCGGGAACCAGACTCGTGTTAAGGTTGTAAAGAACAAACTGGCCCCTCCCTTCAAGATCGTGGAATTCGATATCATGTATGGAGAGGGGATCTCGAAGACTGGTGAGTTGATAGATCTAGGAGTTAGAGCTGGTATCATCGAAAAATCCGGATCTTGGTATTCGTACAAGTCAACGAAACTAGGGCAGGGTCGGGAGGCAGCTAAGGCAGCCCTCAAGGTTTCTACTGATATTGCCGATGAGATCGAAAGTGCAATTCGTGCTAATTCCGGATCGGTAGCTGAGACGATGACAGGCGAAGATATAGTTGTGGCTCGCGAGCAGGAGGAAGGCGAATCAGATGATGGTAGTGAGAGCGCGGGTTTTGAGTAAGTGCAATGCTGCGAGCCCAACGGGAGATACAGATAGTATCCGAGGAGAATGAGAAAGCATCAGATGTGGAGGCCTGCTGTCATCGGAGCTCTTGTGTCGTAGCTCTTATAGCAGGCGGTGGCGATCTTCCATTACGCATCATAGAAAAGCTGGAGAGTCTGAAGAGGGCTTATGTGGTTGTTTCTCTTGAAGGATTCGGCCCTCAGAATTATCAGCAATTTAAGATTGGGCATATTGGAGGCATACTGGAGTTCATCAAGAGTGCCGGCGCAAAGGAGGTCCTATTTTGTGGCTCCGTAAAGCGTCCAAGCTTCAGATCTCTGTCTGTTGATCAGGTTGGGAAGAGGTGGCTAAGGCAGCTTGGAATGAAGGCCCTCCTAGGAGATAACGCCCTCTTGAGCAAGGTAGTAAAGCTACTCGAGAAAGAGGGACTAAAAGTAATTGGCCCACAGAGCATTATCGACACCCTACTATCTCCGCATGGAATCCTAACAAAGGCTCAGCCTTCAGATTCAGATTTAAAGGACATTGCCCGCGGAATCTTCATATTGAATGCAATGTCGAAAGCAGATGTCGGGCAGGCGGTGGTGGTGCAGGAAGGAATCGCTCTTGGAGTGGAAGCAGCTGAAGGAACGAAAGTGTTATTGGAGCGCTGCCAGAACCTGAAGCTATCGAGTAACAAGGGAGGGGTGCTTGTTAAGCTATCCAAAATAGGACAGGAGCAATCTGTCGATCTTCCTACGATAGGGAAAGACACCATCCTCGAGGTGGCCGAAGCCAATTTATCTGGAATCGCTGTCGGAGCCGGCAGCTCACAAATTCTGGATTTTGATGAAACTGTGAAACTCGCGGATGAAAAATCTATCTTCATTATCGGGGTGTAAGAGCGGATGTCAATCGTCGTAAATGGAGCGGTATGCCAGTGCTCATTCGGCATAGCTCCGTGTCCGTTTATGGTTCCTCCATGGACGGTGTTGGTATGCGGAATGCCTGCTGCGACCATTATGAACTTTACTCCGTTTGTAAATATTCCAAGCTTTGGAATGTGTTCTTCTATAACGAATCCGACAGTTGCAGCAGCTACAACGGCGGCTTTGGGAGTATTAACTCCAATGCCATGCGTACCTGTGACAACTCCATGGATCCCGTCAAACCCAATGATAATGACAACTGTTGGTCCGTTTTTGAGTGAGAACGACGTGTGCATGTGTACATGGGGTGGACAGATCAAAATAGTCGTGCCAGGCCAGTTTACTGTGATATAGCAGGCTGTTTATGCTAAGGCTATGCTGTTGCATAGGTGCGAGTGGTGAGAGAGACGGCTCCCACTTCAAAAAAAATAATCTCATCTGTTAACTATTTTCTAAAGAATATGAGAAGTCATTGCTTCTTCCCGATCAGCACCTTCGCTATGTCAGCTGCAGACATCTTATTTGTTCTTAGCTGCTCCCTTCTCGTAGTGTGGGATGGAGGGGTTTTGCTGGTGCTGACGAACTCTACCTTCTTGATGATATCGAACCGCTTTTGGGAAGTCAGTGCGTTTAGGATGATGCCTGATAAGCCTCCGAACACCCCCTCCTCCAGGACTATGATTCTGCTATGAGACCCAGCGTGTGCATAGAACGTTTCGAAATCAAACGGCTGGATTACCCTGGCGTCGATCACAGTCGGGGATGTTCGCGAGATCCTGATAGCCTCCAGAACGTTACTCAAAAGATCCCCACTTGATACCACAAGCGTATCTTTCCCTTTCACGACAACCCGACAGCGCATATTGAACTTCGAGGAGTTAGCTCCAGATTCTACTACTCTCGACTTGGGGAAGCGTATCGCGAGGGACCCACTAATGTTGGTCGCTGCGCACTCAAGCATCCCCTCAAGTTCAGTGGCTGACGATGGAGCCATAATCGTCATGGTCTCAAAATTCTGGAGGAGGGCGATATCATATAGGCCGGCGTGGGTCTTCCCATCCTTCCCCGGCAACCCAGCCTTATCGATTATAAACCTTACCGGCAGATTTTGCAAGATGACATCGTGGTATATTTGGTCGAAGCTCCTCTGCAGGAATGTGGAGTATATGCATACGAACGGTTTGAAGCCCTGTGAGGCGAGGCCGGCAGCCATCGTTACGGCGTGCTCCTCTGCGATCCCAACGTCGAAGAACCTACCTGGAAAAGCGTCTGCGAAGTCTGCGAGGCCACAGCCATTTTTCATAGCGGCCGTGATGCAGACTATCTTCTCATCTACTGCTGCGAGCTCAACGATCTTCCTCCCAAACACATCGCAGTATTTCAGGGATTGCTCTTGCTCGATTCCATGGAGGTTTGTGGAGTCGGTTTCAGCGACAGTGTAGCCGCGCCCCTTTTGGGTTACCGTATGGATGATGACTGGTTTGTAGTTCGCTACATCAACGACATTGCGGAACACCTTCACGAGTAGCCCGAGGTCGTGGCCATCGACTGGTCCTATGTACTGAAATCCGAACTCCTCAAATACGTTGTAGCCGCCTATTGTAGAGACGGCTCCCTTGATGACACGCTCGATCGCTCTGGCAGTCTTTCGCGGAAGCATACTAAGTAGCTTGCTTATGTATCTCCTAAATGCTAAACTACCCCTGGAGGAGAGGAGCTTGGAGAGGTACCGCCTCATAGCTCCGACAGACTCTGAGATCGACATCTTATTGTCGTTCAGGATTACGATGAAATCACGTACGCTTCCCATATCGTTCATAGCTTCATATATCATTCCGTTGCTAAGAGCGCCATCACCAAGGAAGGAGACCACTTTGAAGAGATCTCGATTCAGGTCTCTGGCTCTTGCGATACCGAGGGATGCACTGAGTGATGTGGCAGCGTGCCCTGCGATGAAGTGATCATACCCGCTTTCACATGGATCAGGGAACCCGGACGCTCCACCAGCGCTCCGTAGATTCTGCATTATATCCCGCCTGCCGGTCAGTAGCTTGTGGGTATATGCTTGGTGCCCGATATCGAATATGAACTTATCATGTGGGCAGTTGAACACGTAGTGCGCGGCGACTATGATTTCCACAGCTCCGAGGTTCGAGCCTAGGTGCCCACCATTCTTCGCCGTAATCTCAATGATCTCCGCTCTGAGTTCGGAGCACAACGTCGTGAGCTCTGGAATCGTAAGCTTTTTAATCGATGCCGGATCAGAAACACAATCTAATATCATTACCTTTGAACCCCAGTTGAACATGCCAAGCTAGAAGCAGAGCTACAAATGATTATATCAAATGCAGCCCCCGCTTAACATAATTCTTGGCTCGTAAGTTGTCAGGTGATTGGTGTAGTCGGTGGTGTTGGAACTCGCTGGTACAGGACGTATGCGCATGGAGTTGCGTTTGCGGCAGCGTGGTTGTAGGTGGACTCGATTATACAGCGGCGTGCCTTGTATTTTATACTCAGTTTCTGCGCCGCCTCACCTGTGGGGTCACCATCACAGATGGTAGTGTCCAGGTTCTCTGTAGGTGCTCCTTGTATTGCGGTGATGAAGACGGGTGAACCTGTGTTGACGATCGCTGCTTCGTCGACCACGTGCTCGGCGAGACTGCCTACCAACGGATCACATTGCCAGTGCAACGTGTCTGGTATGCTCTTGTCATCTCGGCAAGTTAACAGCGTTGTACCGCGTGCTTCGGGTGCGTTATCGGTGTAGTTGAGTGAGAGCATCCGCCCTTGATTGTCTCCAGTGGCTTCGAACGTGCACAGTAGCGGCTTTTGAGTTGTTGGATCTGTGGCAGTGGCATAGGCTACACATTGGTGATTGAAGCTTGTCGTGACTGTGATGGGCTTCCACCGCCATCTGTCAAGTATCTGCTGGATTTTTGTGGAGGCGTCGGACGCGTCAAGCTGCTGCTGGACTATCTGGGTGACTGCGGTCATTGCGTACGGTGGGAGTTGTGTAACGCTGTGTAAGTAGCATGCGAACTGCATCGCTCCATTAATCAGTGCCTGCTGGTGGGTGAATAGGAATAACCCTGTGGGGGCTTGGGCTTTTACTGCCTTGTCTCCCTGCCCACTTGCTTGTATCGCTGGGTGGCCGAGGAGCTCCTTGTAGACTGCCATCTCCTGCTTGAGTTCATCTATCTCGCTTCTCAGTTCCCTATTTTCTTGGAACAACGTTCTGGCTGGAACCAAATCTCTGCTAACTACAGGACTCTCTCTCTCTCTCTAGAACTCCACGGCTTCCACCACTCCCATACACCTCTGCTATTCCTGTAACACATAGTGCTACCGTTAAACCTACCAATTTGCTTTTCATGTTTTCCTCCCCTTAGAGGATAAAGATTCTATAAGTAGGTTAGCATGTGAAGGGTTAAAAAATAGT
>JAIRZU010000015.1 GCA_031267075.1 Holosporales bacterium | reverse complement strand
GCTAGGAGACACGGAGCGCAGAAGCGGAGTGTACAGGGTGGTACATGAGCATTTGAGCACCGGATCGACGCAGCAAGAAACTGATTATGGAGGTTATAGATCCAAGGAGGCTTATCAAGGTTCAAGTAATGTTACACAGCCGCTTATTCCTAGGCGCACTAGACGCAAATTCAAATCTGAGGCAATTCTTGATCTACACGGATTTACGCGTCACGTTGATGATGCACTGAAAAATTTTTGCGTGAGCTGCACACTGAAGGGGATCAGAATGGCAACGATCATAACTGGGAAAGGCAGCGGAATTATAAGACAAGCGGCAGCAAGCTGGTTATCGTCCAACTCCAAGCTCATAACTGGATTCTTTGAAATAAGGGACTTAACGGGAGGCTGTGGTGCGTATGGAATCTATATTAGACCTGAGGCTTTCAACAGATATCCACAGAGTCACCCTCTTTTCGATAGAGCATAGCGCAGCGCTATGTGATATAATCAGGCGCAGCGAGTTGTCCTGCCGGCTCCTCAGATGATAAATGAAGTTCATCCTCCAGACAACGACACGCCGCCGCGAACACAGCCTGGTGATGGACAGCCGGATGTAAGGCCAAGAGACGGGAAGCTTCCAGCTACAGTCTGGCAGATAGGTACCATAATGTGCCTGATGAACGTATCGTTCGTAATGGCGTACTCCTTCTCCGGGCTATACCTGAAACACATCCTTGGGGCTACTGCGATAAGTATCGGATTGCTGGAGGGGTTATGTGAGACAGCATCTCATGTGATGAAGCTGTTCTCCGGTATGCTAAGTGATTTTATGCGCCGCCGTAAGGCGATCATGATAGTCGGGTACATTCTTTCTGTATTAAGCAAACCAATCTTGGCGGCATCTGTAACGAGTGGTTGGGTGTGTATCGCAAGGATGATGGAGCGCTTCGGAAACGGGATACAAGCTTCCCCACGCGATGCAATCATTGCTGATGTTGTTCCGAGAAAGCGGATAGGAGCATCATACGGACTCAAGAGAAGCCTAGCGTATATGGGGTCCTTGTTCGGCGGGGTCCTTGCTATCATTGCAGTTAAGGCAACGAATAACAATTACCAGGCTGTGTTTGCCCTAGCATCTATCCCAGCCATTGTCGCCTTCGGAATTTTGGTGTTCATGATAAAGGAGCCAAAGAGGTTTGATCATCAAGCTATCACATCTGGGGCACCTCTCCCTCAACCAAAACTCAAAAGCAAATTCTCGATTAGAAACTTTCAGTACCTAGGTATGTCGTTCTGGTTGCTAATGGGAGTCAATACGATCTTCATGATGGCACGGATGAACGAGACATTCCTCATCCTCAGAATGAATGAAGGATACCAAGCTGATCCTGTATTTGCTCCGATCGTTATGATAGTCCTCAACATCGGTACAGCCATTTCGTCGTATCCAATCGGGCTGCTTGGCGATAAATTCAATAGGGTTAATCTACTGAGCATAGGCATTGCCGCCCTTCTCCTGGCAGACATCATAATGTACTCAGCTCACTCTGCGACTACGATGTGCATGGGCATCCTCTGCTGGGGGATACAACTCGGGAGCACACAGAATGTCTTCGTCTCACTAATCGCCGAGAAGGTACCAGAAGATCTAAGGGGAACGGGAATAGGTACATACTGGCTAATCAACGCCTTTTCAGCATTCTGTGCCGACGTACTTGCAGGCTTCGTCGCGCATCACTACTCTTTGGGATGCATATTTATCTCTAGTGGAATCACTGGCCTGCTGGCTCTGTTAGCCCTGTACTTCATGATACATATCACAATGGTCGCTGCGGCAAGAGGGAAAGTTGTGTGAGGGTTGGAGTTGTAATTCGACACATCGCTCTTCGCATTTTGATAGTCGTTGTGAGTGTCATATCAATTCTATCTTTCCTGCAGATTGCCGCCATCCAGAAGCAGCTAGTTAAGTTACTTGTCCCCGATACGCTCCACGTAAATTTCTCACATACGATGGGGCTCTTCCCATTTAAGTTTTCGGTGATTGGCCTTGAGGTATCTGATGACGAGCTCACATCAAAGGTTGATAAGATTAGCGTTCAGATGAGCAAAAGCATGCTGCGCATCAAGAGTCTGGACATAGGGAATGCCGAGGTCAAAATGGCCAATGAAACAAAAATCTCACTTTCCTCCATACGATATTTCACTCCTCTCTTTTTCCAAAAATTCATCAAATCCGCCTCGATTGCAAACGTGGATTATAATGGGATAGCCCTCAAGAAAATACTATTCACTCACGACAGAAAAACTGGGACGAGGCACATCAGCCTCTCCGCCCAAGACAACCTTCTAGACTGTCAATGGAACGTCGTCGGAACTAGGGTTATCGCGGACGTAGGAATCAATGACACCCTCGCCAACATATCGTACGATGCCGCAGTTAATCATGTGGCTATATCATTAAAGCACAACGGTGAAACGTACACCTTCGATGGAGTATGCTCCAATCTCGACAAGCTGTCAGGTGTGATATCCCTCCCACTTAGAAACCTAAAACTGGCTTCTGAGATTACTGTACAGGATGACGTCGTTGATGTCAAGTTTCAATCCCAACAGATTGGTCTGTCCGGGAATGTGGAGTACGATATCAACACAGATTTTGTGCTGTGCAACAATGTGCGCTTCGCCGATGGGATTGCGATGATGCCGTTTACCATCAGGAGCGACCTGGAAATTCCGGAGCTCACCGTCCTAGTGGGGAATGGTAGGATTTACTTCAAGGATATCAACTTAGCGAGTGACAAATTTTCTCCTGGGAATATCACGTTTTCCAATGTCGATATCGCGCGCTTCACAAACTCCCAATGCAGCGGCCTCCTGAATGGAGCATGCAAGTATGAACACGGGGCGGAGCAGGCTAAGCTGAGACTGACTAATTTTGAGATGGGGACCATCAAGATTCCTGTTGTCAACATAGATGCTGTCTATTCTCCTGATGCCGTGACCGCGAGGTTCATGTTTGATTTCCTGAAAAAGAAAAACAAAATCGATGTCAGGGTTGCGGCGGAGAACTGGATGATATCTGGTGCG
The DNA here is from genome assembly GCA_031267075.1 of Holosporales bacterium. GTDB lineage: Bacteria > Pseudomonadota > Alphaproteobacteria > RUG11792 > RUG11792 > JAIRYU01. The sequence continues at coordinate 2,573 of JAIRZU010000015.1, read as the reverse complement.
AGCGCCATCCAAGTCCATGGTACCGGGAAGTTCAATGTGGCAGAATACAAGCTGCCAGTTAACCAGAGTGCTGGTGGAACAATCGTGTACAATTTGCAAGCGACTGGTACATGTGAGCGCCCCATATTCTCAGGGGAGTTAACCCTGAAAAAAGGGCACTACATCAACACTGACGGAGGCATCTATATGCAAAACGTCAGGCTGAACTGCGGCATCAAAAACAACGCGATCATCATAAAAGATATATACCTGACGGACGACGCAAAAACCCCAGGTGATATTACTGGTAGCGGAAAGATCAGCATAGACGTTAATAAGGCGAATGTGAGCATAGCCCTCAAGGTTAACAATCTGAGCATCATCGAGCAGAACTGGGTAACGGCGCGTCTATCTGGAGATGTATCGATCGACGGAGATCTATATGAGAAGTGCACGATAAGCGGGCACCTCAGCACCAGTGGGGCTAAGATGGATGTGTCCAGCATGATCCTCATGTCAGCTAGATCTCTTGATGTTTCTAAACCTTCTGATACGAATGATCCCTCCACTTCAGCCACAACTACCACCACCGTTCCCTCCCATCAAATTACACCTGAAGCAGCAGACCCCGCGACGGACTATCTAAAGAGGATAGCTATTAACGTCAGCCTAACGAATGAGCTCACGATAATTGGTATGGGAATCAGTAGCACATGGAAGGGAGATGGCGAGATATCCGGCACCCTTAACGATGTCCACTACAACGTCTCATGGAGCTTGATTAAGGGGAGCATCACAGTTAATGATAGCACATTCAAACTTAAGAATGGTAAGCTATTAATCAGTGATGGTAACTTTGATGTAGACGTTTCTGCCGAGAAGCACGTTGATAGCACGATCGTTGGAGCTAGGTTCATCCAGCACAACGGCGAGTCGCGTGTGAAATTTTACTCCACCCCACCAATGTCTAAAAACGACGTTCTATCATATATGCTGTACGACAAGAAGGCATCTGAGATCTCTGCAAGCGAGGGCTTGGCTATGTTCTCAATTATGAACAAAGTGACCGGCATCGGTGGCTTCGATTTAATCAACAAGATGAAGGCTGTCTTCGGGCTCGACTCCATAGGAATCAAAAAAAGCAAGGACTCTAACAATGCGGAATATAACGCCATTAGCGTAGGAAAGAAAATCGGCAGCATGAGGGTGTCGGTGGAGCAGGGAGCCTCGAAAGATACCACTGCTGTAACCGTGGAAACTAAAGTGGCAAAGAACACAAGAGTTTCAGTTGACCTGTCAGGACGTAACCTGTTTGGAGCCGGCCTCCTGTGGTCTAAGCGGTACTGAGGCTGATGGCTGGAGGAAAAGCACATGACTCATACCAGATCTCATAAATAACAAGGTAGATAACTGGAGACATTTACCTATCTGATTGATTGGCGTGAATTCACACACTGTCATAATGTTTGAGAAGCGCGCAAAACCAGCGTACAACGTCACTGTGGTTAGTACTTGGACAAGCTTCATCAACTAACATGGTAAATGTCTCGATGTTGGTGAGATCTCCCTCTTCCATATTCCTGTCTATGCTGGAACTTCCGCTGACAAAGGAACGGGTATTGTATCAAGGTACTTCTGTGCAACCTGCCGCACGTTGTCGCGGTCTCCGTGCACAACTCCTATGGCTGGGCACGAATCGATGCCAGGTGCAGTCGCGTACGTTACTTCGTCTTTAACTACTCGCGCTAGTAGAACTCCCTGTTCGAGCTCAAGTTGTGTGAGGGCTATGGCTAGAAGGTCAGATCCCTTGTATCCCGGTAGCTTCCAAGCATGCATAAGCGCGCCCCTAATGAAGGGGACCGAGCATGTATCACACATTTTGAAGCCCCACTTCAGGCTATCCATCATACTTTTAAAGGTTTGGTGTCCGGGGTGGGTTTCCCGCAGTATCGGGTCTGCTCCCGGATTGTTTGTGTCCCTCCCAGCGTCGTGCTCCGCTATGTGTGCTCCTATCCAGTTCCGTTCCGCATTAGCCATGGTCTGCAGTGTGCTGTCGCCTAGTTCGTCGTCAAGCACGGCCATCATGTACTCTTGACTCGGCGGTGTGTCTTCGTGGAGCAGTTCTGGGTCGGCCTCGACTACTTCCAGCAGGCGCCTTACGGTTACGTCATAGATGTCCCTCATAGCGGGGTAGTTCGTAGCATTCGGGATTCCTGCTTCAGCTCGCTCTATGATCCTGCGCGCGGCAATCCGGGCAGAGGTAGCAGTTACTTCGTCGCAGCGATTCGACGGTGGCGGGGTCCTGTTGTTGGCCTGTGACTGGCGGGGAGGGAGTGGTTGAGGCTTTATACTCACCAGGGAATGGCTTCTGTAGGGACGTGCGCCATCCACCACATTCGTCACAATCATCACTACAGCCAATACAGCCCTTATCTTCATCGCTACTCTCATATACAGTATCCGCAACTACGCATAGGAGACATTTACTTTACTAGTTGATGAAGCTTGTCCAAGTACCAACTACAGTGACGTTGTACGCTGGTTTTGCGCGCTTCCCAAGCATTAGACGGTGTGGAAATTTACGCTAATCAACT
>JAIRZU010000014.1 GCA_031267075.1 Holosporales bacterium | reverse complement strand
AGAACCTGCACTACTGTATTGATTATAACACATGGAGGTAGGGGCTCAGAGACCCGTAATACGCCCATCAAAAAATAATTTCATCCGTTAACTAAATCGTAACCTTTTTCAGGTAGCATACCTATGTAACTATCTTATCCTCTAAGGGGAGGAAACACATGAAAAATAAACTCATAACATCAACACTCATTCTGGGACTAATAGCCTGTGAGGCCTGGAGTTCTAGAGAGAGAGAGAGTCCTCAGTTGGAGATAAACAGGCAACACTCTTTGGTACACTAAGAGCAACCCTCAAAGCAATCAATGATACACAGACAGCACTGACTGACCAAAACACCGAACTACTATCCCAACTAAATACCTCCCTAACAGCAGCAACCCAGAACATCACAGCAATACTACTAGGTTCATCTGGTGAGGAGGAAGAAGCAGATACTGGGTTAGTAGGGAAGGTAGATGAGATAGGTAGGATTGTTAGTGATGAGAGTAGTGGGATGCCAGCAGTACTAGCACAAGCAACTACCGCAGCGGGGAAGGCAACAGAGGCACTCGATGAGCTTGGTAGCTCAGAGTATGGGTTAGAGAAGATCATGGAGACAGTAGGTAGAAGTAGTGATGAGGTGACAGTAAGTACGTTACACGGTAGGATTCGAGAGCTTAGTGAGCTGGTAGGACATCCTCGGTTAGTTAAAGCAGCAAACCCGCCTACCGTACCAAATGCTGTCATCACTCCCGAAACGGGACTCTACTTTGCCATGAGTGAGATGTTCCGTTGGCACATGGCGAATATGCAGACTGAGGAGCTCCTAGCGCACCTACCTGATCCATTACGCATGCGATGGGCGAGGCGAGCAATAGCAGCGTTCCTGATCGCGAGAATGAGAACGCTGAGTGCAGTGGGAATAGACGTAGGGCGCGACGCCCCATGGTATGTAGGCCGTTCCATCGGGTCAACCGAGGAGCCCAGAATTCTTGTCAGTACCATACATTACGAAGCATTCAATAGGCAGAATGGCGAAATCAGCGGGTGGATAATAGTGAAAAATGGTACAAACACAACCCTGCTTATGAAGGACCCCACAGATGTCGCAACTCTCCTGTATGACCAACAAGCCGTCGACTACGTTACACGTGCGATCGAGAGGTTTGAGACAGAAGCAACAATACCCCACGCCTACGACTTTTCTGTATTTGAGTCCAACGAGGTAGTAACCTACGATGGCCGTTACGGCTCTCCTCTCCCCTTTTCAGCAGGAGCACCCTCCTCAGATGACATAGAGCTAGAGGGACGCATGCACCAGAGGTGTACATCGTCAGAAACGCAATGGGAGGCTGTGAGCTACTGCATGGTGCACCTACCAGATACTACGGTAAATGGATATGTAGACAAGACGAACATACCAATTAATATCGATCAACAACGCTGCTACGCATACCGAGTATAACAGACCAGGAAGCAGGGGGCGGCAGCCGCCCCACCAGCCCCCTTATAACTCACTCTGGCTTTACCGAAATTACATAGCACTGCATGTTGAATTTTTCTGCAACACAGATGGCTGATGACTTCGAGGTGAATGGTCCGACGAGGATGGCGTTTTCCTCCTTACCGCTGTTGGAGTTCCTCACTGTTTTCACGGAGCATTCCTTCCCAAGCAGTAAGCTGTGGAACTTCTTTCGCAGTGAACCTGCCTCTTTCAGTAGGGTGTTTTGATCACCACCAGCAGATATCTTAACGTAATACTCTGTGTTGTCGACTATGGAGTATACACCATCCTGGAAGCCAACAGTTGATTCCATCTCTGGACGTTCACGGTCGACTTCTGCCATTTTTTGCATGGGCTCTGGGGGGGCTTCTGGTGGAGGTAGTAGACGCTCTTCCATCTCCCTATCCTGCTGTTGTCCTCCATGTCCGAACCGCTCATACACGAGCTTTTCTTTATGCGGAATTGCTGCTCCCCCGGGCTCATCTGGCAGCACCTTAAACGATGGCTGCTGCGGCTCTATTAGTATCGGGCCATCGGCGATCTGTGAGCCGTCCTTCCCGGAATTCCAATTATATATAATCCAGGAGAGGCAGATGAGGGATAGCATGGATGCGAACGTTATGATGAATTTCTGCCATATGTTCAAAAAGGCAAATTGAGGCTGCTGCCGCCCCATCCTCTTATAATCATATTCATCATCCCAATATGATTTATTGAACTCCGCGTACATGTCTCTGTGTTGGTTGGGAGTGTACCTTTGAAGAGGTGGCAGTTGCCTCTTTTGGTAGCGCACCATCTTCTCATCTATGATATTGCTCTTTGGCGAGAAGTACTCTGGAGGAGGCTCGGGGGCTAATGGCTCTGGGCCGCCATACGGGTCCGCATCCTCGAAATCATCATCGTACTTCACCCGTGTTTCTGCATAATTCATTTGTCTGCTGCTTGGCTTTGGGCGCGGCTCGTAGCGCTGGTCAACCCTTCGTTCCGCTGGCTCAGCAGACATGAACACATCATCGTACCTTAGGTATCTTTTCCTGCTATCACCGCTATGTCTTTTTTTGAAATTGTCCATCATCCCTAATCTCATAAATTCATCTCATCTCCGACATTGGGGTAATGCCGATGATATCAAAGCCATCCTCAATAACAATCTTTGTAGCGAGTAGGAGAGCAAGCCGTGCCATCGTCTCCTCCTTATCTTCACGGTTTATGAATCGCAGCTCAGAGTTCACCTTCCCGCCATTCCACAAGGCATGAAAGTTGTATGCTACGTCACTTAGGTGCTTCGGGATTCTGTGGGGCTCTAGGGAGATAGCGGCTGCCTTAACCTGCTCTGGCCAGTATGCCAACGCCTTCACGAGATTCATTTCAAGTTCATCACCGATGCACGACACATCACATGTAGCAAGCTCTGACTCATCCACCTTTCCGAATATCGACTCATAATGCCGGATGACTGAGCATATTCTAGCATATGAGTATTGGACATAAAACAGCGGATTATCCATCGTGCACTCTACAACCTTCGCGAAGTCAAAATCGATCATCACGTCGTGATGCCGTGAAATCATCATATATCTCGTGATGTCTTTACCGACGCGTTCAACAACCTCCTTCAATGTTATGAAGTTTCCGGAGCGCTTCGACATCTTAACTGGGACGCCGCCTTCGAGGAAATTGACGAGCTGGTACAGTCTGATCTCAAATCCTACATCACCATCACTCATAGCGTTTACTGCTGCAGATAATCTCTTCAGGTAGCCGCCGTGATCAGCACCGAGAATCGCAATGAGCTTACTGTACCCTCGCTTAATCTTATCGAGGTGATACGCTAGGTCCCCTGCGAAATACGTCCATGCTCCATCTGATTTTTGGATAACCCTATCTACGTCGTCTCCGTACTTTGTTGAATTAAACAGCATTTGAGGGTGCTCCTCCCACTCGTCATCATCGGCTATCCCCTTGGGGCGCGGGAGGATTCCATCGCATACATCTCCTCGCTTCTTCAGTATGGAGATCGCCTGATCTATCATACCCTTTCTGCATAGCTCTGCTTCCGAGGTGTATTTATCCATAGTGATTCCGATGAGGGCTAGGTCTTCCTTAGCGTTCTCCATCATGCTGTCTATGGAGAATCTGCAAAATATGTCCATCCACTCCGTCTCATCCTTATCGAGGAATTTGTCGTGGTGGACCATTGCGAGCGCATCTGCGATATGTTTAATATACTCACCGCAGTACATATCAGCAGTGAAGGCGCCATCTGGAATCTCGACACCGAACTTCTCTTGGTACCTTAGGTACACGGATCTAGCTAGAGATTTAATCTGGCCGCCTTGGTCATTGATGTAGAATTCCCTCGTTACGTCGTATCCAATCCTTTCGAGGAGATTTGATATCACGCTCCCGAGAACTGCATTTCTGGCGTGGCCAGTGTGAAGCGGGCCCGTTGGATTCGCAGATACAAACTCGACGTTTACAGGAAGCCCATCATATATGGTAGTACGTCCATACTCATTACGCAAGCATATTATCTCACCGATCTTCCGTCGCCAAACTTCATCACTTATCTTGATGTTGACGAAGCCTGGGCCAGCGATTGATGCGCTTGTAACCTCGGGCATTTTTGTGAGGGCATCGCAGAGAGAGGAGGCTAGCTCTCGTGGGTCTTTCCCAACCTTCTTGGCGAAGACCATCGCGGCATTCGTATAGAGATCACCGTGCCCCCTATCGTTCGGTGGCTCTACGGCGATAGGAGTATCGTGGAAACTACCTTGTGTTTCCACTTGAGGTCTGTCGTCAATATATTGTCGTATGACACTTTCTATGCAACACCGGACAGCGCGAAACATCGCCTCACAGATACATCTTACAGAATGATATACTCTAGAGATTGTACCCGAACAAGGTGAGGTTATTCAAGCGCCTCACTACGATGATTCTGTTGGTACGTAGAGCAGATCCACTGCTCGGTTTATTGCATTTGCTATGTCTCCACTCGTAATAGTAATTCCTCCTGTATTTGCTACAACGTCTTCTGTGGGAGATATTCCAGCATTGATCATTGAGAGTGTCTGCATTGTTTGTAATAGGTTCATCGCCGATTTTTTCTCTTCAGGTACTGCATGCTGCAAAGTCTGCCTGGCAGGCGGTCTAGCTTCAAATTCCTGTAGCTCCTCCTCATCCAGGCCTCCTCTATCTATGACTCCATCCATCTCTACCCCTCTACCTTTGTCAAATACCCTGAGTAGGATTGCCATCACCACCGCAGTTTCATCATTCACATCCGCTGCTATCGCGGCTTTGAGACCAGGATTTGTGATTGGGAGGGAGGCACGTATTGTTTGTTCTTCCTGTACAACGGCCCACTCCACTAGCACATCCATATTTTCGGTATCTGGCATGGGTAACGGCGTTTGGGCAATGACTATGTATTGCCGTTCTTGGGATAGAGTTGGTTGCTCACCTGTCAACCCTACCATGTCTGTGAACCAGCGTGTTGTATCAGAGCTTCCTGCCTGACCTACTCTCGGTAGTAGAGAGCGGATTCTCTTGATGCTACGGAATAACCCAGTTGCCACAGTATCGGTTTCATCGGCATCAGTGATGCCTAGTTTGTCTCTCAGCTCTTGCTCTATGTTGGCAAGCTCACTATGTAGGCTTACCTCGCTCCCTCCAGTTCTCTCAACTAAAGCTCTCTCTCTCTCTCTAGAACTCCAGGCCTCACAGGTCATCAGTCCTAGAATGAGTGTTGATGTTACAAGTTTGCTTTTCATGTTTTCCTCCCCTTGAGGATAAAGATTCTATAAGTAGGTTAGCATGGGAAGGGTTAAAATTTAGTTAACGGAAGAAATTATTTTTGAGGGAAGGGGGATTGTATACAAGGCCGGGAGAGCGTACATTTTTTTCGAGCTTAGTACGATGAAAGGATGTATAATTTGAGCTCGCGTTGGTAGTCTTTTTCGTAGCATGGCGGCTGTAAGTTTTGTGATTGTAGGGAGATGATGTCGAAGGATTATTATGCTACGTTAGGTGTAGGGAGAGCGGCGACTCAAGATGAAATCAAAAAGGCGTACCGCAAGCTGGCCGTCAAGTACCACCCCGATAAAAACCACGGAGATAAGCAAGCCGAGGAACGGTTTAAGGAAATCGGTGAGGCGTATGAAGTGTTGAAGGACGCCCAGAAAAGAGCAGCCTACGATAGATATGGTAGCGACTTCCAATCTGGTGGATCTGGCTTTTCCGGTGCTCAGGGATTTGACGGGGGCTTTGATTTCTCAAGTCAATTCTCAAGCTTCTCCGATATTTTTGAGGAGATGTTTGGATCGACATTTTCATCTGGTGGGAGACAGACAGCCCAGCACCAACCAGGCTCCGACATACGATACGACGTTTCCATCTCACTGGAGGACGCCTACAGAGGAGTGAAGACAAGGTTGAAGTACACGACACTCGTCAAGTGTGAAGCGTGTTCAGGAACCGGAAGCGAAGGTAGCAAGCGACCTTCTCCATGCCCAACATGCGGAGGCCGCGGTAGTGTGCGACAGAATCATGGATTCATAACATTAGAACGGACATGCCAGACCTGCGGAGGAGCCGGTAGCGTCCTATCCGATCCATGCAAGAAATGTTCTGGAAGCGGACGGGTGAAGGGAGAGAAGAATTTAGAAATTGATATTCCAGCTGGCATCGCCTCTGGAAGCAAGATGAGAATAGTCGGAGAGGGAGAGGCTGGATTCAAGGGAGGCCCGGCCGGCAGCCTATACGTTGTCGTATCCATTTTGTCTCATAAGATCTTTACAAGGAGCGATGCGGATCTGCACTGCTCAGTCCCGATTAGCATGGTCAGCGCCGCACTCGGTACGAGAATTGAAGTCCCGAATCTGGATGGCGCTAAGTGCGTAGTGGACGTCCCGGCCGGCACACAGTCTGGAACTCAGATCAAAGTGAAAGGCAGAGGCATGCCGCATATGAATTCATCTAGGAGAGGTGATATGGTAGTTAAGATCGCGGTTGAAACTCCCGTTTCTCTCTCTAAGAAACAGGTTGAGATTTTGGAGCAGTTTGCAAGTGAGAGGGATGATAAGACGAATAGCCCAAACTCGTTCGAGTTCCTCAAAAAGATCAAGGATCTATTTTCATAAGGGATCGATGCTTTGCTGGCGCCGAAGTTGGAGAGTAGATAAGGAGCGATTATGACAGCTGAAGACAAATCTAAATCTGGGGTTAACATCATAGACGTCTCCGGCTTCATCTACCGCGTCTTCTACGCTTTCCCAAGCCTGTCTTACAACATGCCTCTTTCCAAACCTTCAGAATCAGAATTACAGCAGGAAGGTGATTGTGGATTACAATTAAAATCTTCAGAATCAGAGTTATTGCTAGGAGACACGGAGCGCAGAAGCGGAGCGTACTTAGAGGTACGTGAGCATTCGAGCACCGGATCGACGCAGCAAGAAACTGATTGTGGAGGTTTTGAGAAACGAGAGGTTGGGGCCCTGTATGGGTTCTGCATCGTCATGCTAAAGCTAACTTCACGTTTCCCAAACTCAATGTTTATAGCGGCATGCGATCACAGCAGGCAGACATTTAGGAATGAGATATATGATGGATACAAGGCGAACAGGGCGACTGTACCAGAAGCCCTTCTACCCCAAATTCCACTTATCAAAGAGGCGTGTAGCAGGTTCGGATTCGTTATGGCTGAACTGCCTGGATTCGAGGCTGACGATATTATAGCCACGTACACCAGTATGCTACGTCACCGCTACGGAGTCAACATCATTTCATCAGATAAGGATCTAATGCAGCTGATATGTGATGATCAGGTCACACTCTACGATCCTGTGAAACATAGGTACATTACCGAGGAGGATGTAATCAAGAAGTTTGGTGTTACCCCAGATAAGGTGCTTGACGTGCTGGCGATAATAGGAGATGATGCTGATAACATCCCTGGCATTACGAAGATTGGTCAGAAGACTGCAGCTGCGTGGATCAATGAATTCGGCTCTCTCGAGAACTTGATTGCAAACCTCGAGAAACTCCCTCCTAGTAAGAGACGTACCTCACTCGCGGAGGAGGCACACATAGCAGTTATGTCTAAAAAGCTAGTAGCCCTGCGATGCGACCTGGATTTGCCATTTGAATATAAGGTCGCAACACAGAACGGCCTCTCAGATTTCTTTAAGCTGTATGGATTTAATTCATTGCTAAAGATGGCCGACTAGTAGTTTGACTGGAGCCTCGTACTCAGTCGGCCTCCCTCCCCGCCTCCCCGTACTCGAGATATATTGTCTCGAGCACAGGGTAGGTGTTGCGTGGATGTACCTTACATCGGCTCTGATGCAGCTTCCTCTTCCTCTTCCTCTTCATCTTTATCTTCATCTACTGCTACTGCTACTGGTTCTTCTTCGTCCGAGAATTTTAATCCGGGTTTTGGCTCTGCCAAGGAGGTCAGCAGTACCTGTACACCGAGTTTATCCATCGATTCGTTTAGTCCGGGAATCCAGTAGCCCTTAAAGCCTTCGGCTCCTTCTGTTATTGCCAACTGTTTCCTACAATTTTCGTCGAGTACCTCGCGCACTTTTTGCAATACCGACTGAACTACTTCGATGCCTCTCTGCGCGGCTTCCAAGTCAAGTACTTCCTGTTGGTGATCGTCAGACGGCGCGGGCATCTCTGTTCTGATCTGCCGGAGCCCGTTGGCTACTTCCGTGAGGGGACCCTCCTGGTCTCCTTCTGCCCATTCGAACGCTGCCCGGACGTTGCCGCTTTGGAGGGTTTCGACCAGCGGGTCTAGTGACGACACTAATTTCAATAGTGCCGCTCTCTCTGCGAGTACGCTCTCCACCTGCTCAGTGGCTCGGTTCATCGCCCCTCCAAACTCGAGAGGGAGCCCTTTCTTGAGGATTCTGACGACTTGGCTCTCGTCCCCTGGTCTAAGCGCGTACCGCAATCTGAGCCGTGCAAATTTCTCCTTCTGTTCATCGAGATCTGCCCGCGTTTGTTGTGCCTGTTCCTCGGCCTGTCTTTGCCTCTCAGCCTCTGTCTCATCTCTATGGTTTAGTAGCTCGTCGATGTCCGCGAGTCGATTGAAGTCTTCTCGCGATGGTATCAACTCGCCAGTGGCCAGGTCCTGTAACAGTACTCTGCGGCGGAGTAGCTGCTCAAGCGGTTGATTTCTCAGCTCTGCTTCGGACAGTTCTTTTGGTTCGGGGGGTGCTGGCGGCTGTGGTTTGGGGGGGGCTAGCTTGATGGGAGCGCTGCTCAGCTGTTCCTCCGTTTCACCAAGATCTTCCAGTGCTGCTGCTGAAGCTCCGGCGTTCTTCGCTATCTCGCTCATGTTGTACTTGACAAGTTTTGTTGTTGCCTCAATTGAGGTGTCTTCGGGCTTGATCTGTGCGCCCTCGTACTCCCGTGCCATGATCCCGGCTACCGCCTCGATCTTCACCGAGGCTTTCTTTATTCTCCGCGTGTATTGTGCGTCTACCAACGTCTGGATTGCCATGTCAACGCTGCCAGCTCCAGCTCCAATCAGTGCGCCAGCGGCTGCTACGTATTGGGTCTCACCTACGGCGTATTCAGTTTTACGCGCAGCGGCAATCTGCTTGCCAGTCTTTTCGACTGCCAGTCCAAAGATTGGGTCTGGTACTGCGCCCTTTGATCCAAGCCTGGCAGCGGCTAGTACTACCGCACGGTTGACTTGCCCGGTAGAATCTTCCTCCTCTTCATCTTCATCTTCAGTTATTCTTGCTTTGCGTGGGGAAGATATCGCCTGCCAGAACTCTCTGAACAACAGACCATCTTCTTCGCTGAATTTGGCCAACTTACGGTCTATTGCATTTAGCTTGCTCTCCCCTATGGTGCAGTAGACTATTGTCATTATTTGCCCTTTAGGATTCATGGCTGCAAACAGCGGGTTCACACTTGCGACCTGCATGACCGCATCGGCTATCGCTCTTGCTAGCGGTGACATCGAGGATGGCAGCTGCTTCGATTCAACTGCAGCTTCGGCCTGATCGATCGTTGAGCGTACATCCACTTGCACTGGGGGGACCATGTCTTCCTCTTCCAGGTTTGGCACCTCGTCGTCCGGCGCGACACCTACCAGGGCTACTGGATCGATTGGCGGTGAGGCTGGTGAATCCTGAGACACTATATCTCCCGTCTTAATTGGGGTTACAGGTACTACCCCGTTCCCGGGTGGTGTGTCAGCTTCGGGGGGAGGAGGGGAGTCATTGCCTCCTGTCAATTTGTACTTTGCCAGTATCTCCTGCATTTTTTGATCTTGATCCGATCCGCCCTCGCTTAGCTGCGCGAGGAGTGCAGGGGCACCACTGTCATTCAGCACCTCCATTATCCTTCCGTTGTCGTCATTAGTAACTTCCAGCAGGAGGGCCTGCGCGATCTGCGGCGCAGGCGGATTACCGTCCCGCCCGTAGTGATGGCTTATCGTTATGAGGAAGTGAAGAGTATTGAGGCGCGGTAGGTCGGCGGCGCTGGTATTGCCGCCAATCATATTACATATTACCTGCTTGATTTCGAGCACTTCCCCCTCAGGGATACCCTCCTCTGTGTTCTGTTGGCCTTGCTGCCCGCTCTGGCCATCATCTTCTACCGGTGCAGAGAGAGGCTCTATGGCGGATTCTGGTTGCGGCTCATTGCCTGATACTACCGCTTGCTGCCCGTTCTGGCTGTCATCTTCTACCCGTGAGGAGGCAGGTTCTGGTTGCGGCTCACTGCTTTGTATTACTACGGGCTCATCTAGGTTAGAGGCCGGTACTATAGGTCTATTTCCGCCCACAACGCTCCCATCCCGTGTGTGTGGTGGGCGCCTGCCACTGCCACCATCCTGTGGAAGAGCATGGCGCACTGGGGGCACGCCTGCAAATTCCGCTGCGGGGCTAGGTGATGGGCTCGGGGATGGTGTCGGCGTCGGGGATGGACTGGGTGATGGTTTCGCCACCGCCGCGGGCTTTGATGCCGCCGCTGCTGGTTTTGGTGAGGGCTGGGGTGATGGTGTAGGTGTCGGGGATGGTGCGGGTGATGGTTTCGCCACCGCCGCGGGCTTTGATGCCGCCGCTGCTGGTGTCGGGCTTGGACTGGGTGATGGTTTCGCGACCGGTGCTGGTGCGGGTGATGTCGCTGCTGGTGTAGGTTTTGGTGCTGGGGATGGACTGGGTGATGGTGGTGGAGGGGGGGGAGGGGGTATCCTGCTACTGGGTTTATGGGGTGGGTTATCGTTGTCCATGAGGGATTTCCCGACTGGACTGTACGCTTGGTCGTCCCCCGTAAATGTCTTTGACGCGCCAGAAGCTAGCGCTTCCTGTGCTTCGTTCATCCAGTAGGCCAGCATCATGGCACCGGCTACCCCAACCGATTGTGTTGCTATCGTCGCGACTATGGTCCCCCTTAGGATTCTCGCTCTCTTTCGGCTAGGTCTCTTTGGCTGTGTGGTACCACTCTCGCTAGCCCATTGATTCGTTCTCATCTTAGTATCTCCTTAATATATTCATTTATGTCATCGAGCGGCCCATGCGGCCTAAATCAACGCATAGACCCGCTCCTCGCCGCCAGCTTACTATATTTTAGGCAACACTTCAAGTCTGTTTAGCTGATATATTCACGAACACTTTTCACGCTCCCTGCAAAACCCGCGTAAAGCAGGCATCTTCGGGCTCTGCACATTTACATTGATATCTAGGTGAGGGTATGGTAGGATGGTACATCACGCCATTCTTAGAATGAAACGAAGGTGGATCTGAGGGTTACTGAGGATTGCATAGGGCAGCGTCTAGACGTAGCACTCTCAAAGCTATCCGGTGGAATTTCCAGGACAGTAATTCAGAGACTCATCAGGAATGGATGTGTGATGCTTGGGAGTACGGTAGTTTCTGACCCATCCAAGAAGGTGCTAACACAGTGCGACGTCCATGTAGATGAAACGGATGCGCTCCATGATGATAGTCAGTATGAGATTCAGGCGGAGGATATTGAGCTTGAAGTGCTGTTCGAGGACGAGTATCTCGTTGTGATAAACAAGCCTGCTGGCCTCGTATGCCACCCTGCTCCCGGCCACAGATCCGGTACTCTTGTAAATGCCATTGCATTTCATTTTAAAGATACGCTGTCTGATGTTGGAGGCTCAACGAGACCTGGTATCGTTCACCGCCTAGACAAGGACACCTCCGGCGTGATGCTAATCGCGAAAAGCAACGAAGCACATCACAGGATTGCCGCGCTGTTTGCGAACGGGAAGGGAAATTTGATCTCACGAGAATACACATGTTTCGTGTTCGGAAGGCCGCTGAAGAAGTCTGACCGTATCGATACGATGCTGAGGCGGCACCCAAAACTGAGGCAGCAATACACCGTGGCAGATTCCGGGAAACGAGCCATCACGACGTACGAGGTTGATAAGACAGTGTACTGTTCTCCAACGAATGCCATCTCGAAACTCACATGCAGATTGCTAACTGGAAGGACCCACCAGATCAGAGTGCATATGAAGTACCTCGGACTCCATGTGATTGGCGATCAGGTGTATGGGAAGAGTAAGATAGACTGCACTTATCCAGACGCAATCAGAGATCTAAAGCGGCAGGCCCTTCACTCGAGTAAGCTATCGTTCGTTCACCCATTCACCGGAGTGCAACATACATTCGAAGCCACCTTGGCTGGTGACTTGGAGCAGGTAGATGCCCTGTTCATTTAATCCACGATCGCAGCATGAGCGGTAGTGCGGTGCTCAAATGCTCATGTACTTACCGCCGGCATTTGACCTACTTAACTGTAGGCCTATGCCGGTGATATTCCGGAACCTAGCCCGAAATGTTGGGTTGCGCTTCCTCCAGTTGAGGTTGAAGCTCTAGTGGAATGTTGGAAGAATCATCTCCCTCACTATGTACTGGCTTAGCATCCTCTAGCACAGCATCCGTTGCCCCTATGTCGATTCCAGATTTCTCCAACTCACTTCTTAGCCCTTCCAGTACGGCGCTGGCGAACAGATCGCAATACAGATCCACTGCCTTAGCGGCATCATCATTTCCAGGGATGGGATATGTGATGTGATCTGGATTGGAGTTCGAATCGACAATCGCTACAACGGGAATGCTGAGCTTCACTGCCTCACTCACAGCGATTGCTTCACGAATCGTATCGATAACGACCACGAGATCCGGGAGGCCGCCCATCTCTCGAATTCCACCCAACGCTAAATCAAGCTTCTCCTTCTCCCTATGCAGTTTCGAAATCTCCTTCTTCGTGAGACCGAATGGTTTTTCGATTTGCTCTTCAAGGGAGCTGAGCCTCTTAATCGACTGGCTGACCGTTTTCCAATTCGTCATCATCCCGCCTAGCCACCTGTGGTTCACGTAGTACTGTCCGCACTTCTGAGCAGTCTCCTTTATCTTCCCCGTCACCTGAACCTTGGTACCAACGAATAGTACCCTACCATGATTCGAGGCTATATCTCTGATGGTGTTCAAAGCAGTCTCCAACATTGGCACTGTCTGCTCGAGGTCTAGTATATGAATCCCATTTCTCGTACCGAATATGTAAGGAGACATTTTTGGATTCCACTTCCTAGTTACGTGACCGTAGTGAACCCCAGCCTCCATTAGCTGGCGCATAGAAAATCTAGCTGACATTAAAATCTTTCCTTCCGATTAAATCCTGAGCAAGGAACCAAAGTGAGACACGGCGGAATTCCCGCCCATACGCACATCGGAACAATCCCTTGCTGACTGGTTCCTCATATCTCTTTAGGATTGTATCACCACCAGGTTTCAGTGGTCAACTTAATCTTGGGCACTGTGTGTAGGTCATATGATATGAGACAACTCAGCTGAGACATTTACTTTACTAGTTGATGAAGCTTGTCCAAGTACCAACCACAGTGACGTTGTACGCTGGTTTTGCGCGCTTCCCAAGCATTAGACGGTGTGGAAATTTACGCTAATCAACT
>JAIRZU010000008.1 GCA_031267075.1 Holosporales bacterium | reverse complement strand
GGGTAGTTGAAATGGGGTTATGATGTTAGCATAGCACACCCGCTTATCGGCTCATGTGATCCGCGCTTGCTATGTCCAAGATTTTCACACTGCTGCTAATGTTGATAGTCGCAGGAGCTTTGGTAATTGTAGATCAAAGCCCGCAGGATTGCTCGGTGTTTTATGTGGTGGGAGACGATCTGTTTAGCACCGTTGACAGAGCCGGAGCATTCAAGTTTACACAGATCACATTCGCGTTGCTAGACAAGATCCAGAGGCTAAAGGGAAGGATATCAACAGGTGAGTACGCCGTGCACAAGGGCGACACCATAATCGATGTCCTTATCAGAATGTTCACGGAACAGCGTGTGATACGTAAGTTCACTATTCCCCCTGGGTGGACTGTCTATAAGATCATCAAAAAGATCCAGGAAGATGACCTGCTATTCGGTGAGGTTAGCAGCTTACCAGCGGAGGGAGAATTGATGCCGGATACCTACTACTACTGCTTCGGGGATAAGAAGGAGTCCATCATTAAAAAAGCCAGGAATCAGATGAGGTTGGTTATGGCTTCCCTCCAAGAGGATATCGAGAAATGCACGGCTAGCACAGGTCTTTCCCTAAATGAGATTCTGATCATGGCATCCATCATTGAGAAGGAGACTGCGAGTGATGAGGAACGCAGTATCGTGTCATCAGTCTTTCATAACAGGTTACGTAAGAAGATGAGATTGGAGTCGTGTCCCACGGTGATATATACTGTATCCAACGGCCAGGGAACCATACACAGAGACCTAACAAAGGATGACCTGAAATCTGAATCTAAATTTAATACATACCGCAATGTTGGACTCCCTCCAACGCCCATATGCAACCCATCCAAGAGGTCCATAATAGCGGCGGCTAACCCAGCCCAAACAGAATATTTATTCTTTGTTGCCAAGCCGGAAGGCAACGGCCATAACTTCTCAAAGACCTACGATGAGCACCTGAAAGAGGTAAAGCTCCTGAGAGAAAGCAGAAAGAATGTGATGCAGTAGGCCTTACTTCACTACACACATTACTCCATGTGTATGTTCATCCTCTATGAGATAGCCCACCTGCCTCAAGAACAATACCAACATACTCCATAGGAGTAAGGCCTTGCAACCCATAATGTGGTCTATATGTGTCATACTTCCTCACCTCCTTAAGTAACTCTCTACGTATTCCACATACTGTATCCTCTATCATAAAGGTTTAGGAGGAGGCCCACCTAAATCTAGATTGGAGCCTCATCAAATAGGCCGGTCTGCACGACTGTCTTCGGCTTCATGACTCCATTCATAAAATTAGCTACGAAGCTTTTCTCACTGTACCAAACTACGATTTCATCCATGCCTTTGTTGTCCTGTGATTTAATGATGATGGCTACCTTATCGTCCTTTATGTCTGAGTGAAATTCGGCTATTCCGAGGTTGAGGTTTGCGTCTGAAGTTACTGACTTCCCGAAGTGCGGATTCATCCTATACAGGAGATTTTTGCCGTTCCCACCTTTTATGAACTTCTCCATGATGCCGATTGTTTTAAATGGAACTAACCCGAACGTCCCCTTCATGCCATCACTCTGAATTCCTGTATGATTTGAAATCGGCGCAGGAAACGGCAGCTGCCCATCGTTTGAGATGCAGTACGCAGCTATTGCTTTTACGACAAAATCTATGTTGCTCTGGGTCTTTTGGTTCGCCTGGATCTTGTTGAATATGTTGAGTTGGGTAACTACGATGTTGGAGATTATTCCCAATATCAATAACGATATGGAAATTTCGATCAACGAAAATCCTGGCAATGCTATTTTCTTTTTCACAAAAGTTTGGTACGATGCAGCGTGTCCTATTAGATAGTGTCGCATAAAACTTATGGACGATTCAGCGGCTATTTTTATCCCGGCAAGGTTGGCCTCTTCCAGATTTCCAAAGAAGGTGTTGCATGGCATCGCTGGAAAGCCAATGATTATAAGGGTGCTTGAGCGTGCTCAGAAACTCAACCTATGTAAATGCTACGTTGCATGCTGCTGCGAAGAAATTAAAAGGGTTGTAGAGGATTATGGCGGGGAGGCAATCATTACAGATCCAGAGCTTCAATCAGGAACCGACCGCGTGTTTGCCGCTGTCGAAACACTAGACAGGAAGCCGGAGTATGTTATTAATCTGCAGGGAGATACGCCGGTGTTCGATCCACTGATGCTCTCTAAGAGCCTCGAGGAACTCAAGGGAAATATTGAGATCGACATAGCCACACCAGCGACATATTGCGAAAGCCTGTCTGATGCAGCAAACGAAAACGTCGTGAAGGCTGTCTTTAACAACATGGAGAACAAGATGCCTGGGAAGGCACTCTACTTCTCGCGTTCACGTATCCCACACGGGGCTACATTCTTTTATTCCCATGTTGGGATATACGCGTATAGATACGATAGCCTCAAGAAGTTCATGTCTCTACCTCGTACGTTTTGTGAAAGGGTTGAGAGACTCGAGCAGCTCCGCGCTCTCCAAAATGGCATGACCATCCATGTTGTCCCAACCGAGGGAGTAGCGTTGTCGGTTGATGTAACAGACGACCTGAAAGCCGTACTCAAGCACTATGTGAGGTAGCGAGCTCGCATGGCGATGCTGCATGTAGTGCGGGTTGATGTTACGTTTTGACTGAGGGCTTGTGACTCATGTATAATCCGCCTCGTGTGTACGGATATATCAGCAAGCTAGCATGTCAATAATTGAGCGCATTACAGCAAGGGAGATTTTGGATTCCAGGGGCTTCCCAACCATCGAGGCGGAGGTTACTTTATACTCTGGAGCTACTGGGGTGGCTGCCATTCCATCTGGGGCCTCCACCGGCTCGGCTGAAGCCCTGGAACTCCGGGATGGAGGTAGTAGGTTCATGGGAAAGGGAGTGCTTCTCGCCGTTTCAAACGTCAATGATATAATCGCTCCGAAGCTCATTGGAATGCCGGCGGATAACCAGCACCGTATCGATGCAACATTAATAGATCTCGATGGCACTGATAACAAGTCCAAACTAGGAGCCAATGCGATTCTGTCAGTCAGCATAGCGGTGTGTAAGGCGGCAGCCCATCACTGCTGCGCTGATCTCTATACGTACATAGGCGGCATAGGTGAACGCAAGCTCCCGAGACCTATGATGAATATACTAAACGGCGGCGCTCACGCAGACAACAAAATCGATATCCAGGAGTTTATGGTGGTGCCAGCGAAAGAGGCTCCCTTCATAGAGTATATCACGATCTGCTCCACTGTCTATCATAATTTAAAAAAAGTGTTGCAATCTAGGGGATTAAATTCTAATATAGGGGATGAGGGCGGGGTTGCCCCGAACCTCTCGTCTACGCGGGAAGCCTTGGATGTGATAATCGAGGCTGTCGTTGCCGCCGGATACACTCCTGGAACCGATGTCAAGATTGCTCTGGATGCAGCAGCGTCAGAGTTCTATAACGATGGAAAGTACAGGGTTGACGGAGCTGAGTACACGTCTGACCAGCTGTTAGATATGTACAGACAGCTAGCGAACGACTACCCCATCGTCTCCATAGAAGATCCATTTGCGGAGGAAGATTGGGACGGATTCACAGCGATTACCAAGTCGCTTGGCGAATCAGTTCAGATCGTAGGAGATGATGTTTTCGTAACGAACAACAAGAGACTCCAACGCGGAATTGATCTAGGAGCGGCGAACGCCGTACTGATTAAACCAAACCAGATAGGAACTGTTTCTGAGACACTTACAACGATACGTACGGCTCAGATGAATGGATATAATGTCGTTGTCTCACACAGGTCTGGCGAAACATGCGATACGTTTATTGCGGATCTTGCTGTGGCAGTCGGAGCTCAGTACATCAAAACAGGAGCTCCTGCACGCGGCGAAAGAGTCGCTAAATACAACAGACTCCTCAGGATAGAGGAAGATTTATAAGAAAGGATATAAACATGATAATGCAAGGAAAAAAAGGAATTGTGATGGGGCTGGCTAATAAGTTCTCCATCGCTTACGGGATAGCTCAATCTCTAAAAGATAACGGAGCTGATCTGCTGTTTACGTCACAGACGGACTACTTCAAAACCAAGATATCAGACATCGCGAAAGAGTTTGGAAACCACGAGGTGATGCTGTGCGATGTATCTCTCGATGGCGAGATAGAAAAAGCATTCGATGAGATACACAACCAGATTGGCGATATCGATTTTATAGTGCATTCCATAGCGTTTGCAGATAAGAATGAGCTGACTGGAAGGTACTGCGATACGACAAGGAGCAACTTTCTGAACGCAATGAATATCTCGTGCTACTCATTTACGGAGGTATGTAAATACGCAGCTCAGAAGCTGATGCCGGCAGGTGGAAGCATCCTGGCGCTAACGTACTACGGCTCCGAAAAGGTAGTGCAGAACTACAACGTCATGGCCATTGCGAAGGCGGCACTCGAGACAAGTGTGATGTACATAGCTAATGATGTTGGCTCATCAGGAATTCGCGTCAACGCAGTTTCAGCGGGCCCTATCAAAACGCTGGCCTCATCTGGAGTAGGAGACTTCTCCAGGATCTTGGAGATCGATAGAAATAGATCCCCACTTAGGAGGAACATCACGCAGAAAGATATAGGCGATGCATGTACATTTTTGCTGAGCGATATGGCATCAGGAATCACAGGAGAGGTCGTCCATGTGGACTGTGGCTGCAGCACAATCGGCGTCAGGTTTTGATGTAGCTGCTTTACCTTCTTGGAGGTGAACATATCGGGAGGAATTTTTGCTGTTGCAACCTTTAGTGCTGGAGAAATACAATAGCCTAGGTCATTGCCCTTGTGGCGGAATTGGTAGACGCAGCAGACTCAAAATCTGCCATTCTTCTGGATGTGAGAGTTCGAATCTCTCCAAGGGCACCACGTATGCTGTACCCAACATACCTCGTAACCTTCGTGGTCAGCTTAAGCGCTTGAATCTAAGCTTCGAGTTATTCAATTTTATAAACCCTAGGGAGTGTCCTATCCAGATGAACTCAAATTCTGAGTTTGTGAGATTGTCCCTGAGGTAGTGTAGTAGTTCACGAGAGTGCCATTCTTAGCCTTTCAATATCATCACGAGAGTGATGTGCTGTGATTGCGATACGGATGCGAGGTGTAGGGACTGTCGGTCGCGTTATTCCAGAGACGATGATCCCACTCGATAAGCACCTCTCCTTCATCATGATCATACTTTCAACATTATCACACATGATTGGGATTATGTTACTACCGCTTCCATTGACATCCAAGCCGCTCGCAGTGAGCTGCCTCCTTAAGTCTTCGGCTGCCGCTAGCAAGTCCTTACGAACCTCTTCAAGGGATTTCAGCATTTTCCAAGCAGCCATCGAGGCGCCGATACAGAAAGGCGGGATGGCAGTCGCGTATATGAAGCTCCTGCACTTTTGAATGATGTAATTCTTGATAAGTGTGGAGCAGGCGACGTAGGCTCCGAACGACCCGAGGGCCTTGCTAAAGGTTCCCATAATCACCGTTCTTTGCTGATCAAATTCAAAATCCGTGGAGAGCCCATAGCCCTGATAACCGTACAGTCCTGTTGCGTGAGCCTCGTCAAGATATAGGAGTACTCCGAACTTATCCGACAGATCAATCAGGGCTCTCATATCTGCGAAGTCACCATCCATACCAAATACTGTTTCGGAAGCTATTATCACATCCCTGGCGTTACTGTTTTTCAGGATGGATTCAAGGTGATCATAATCCAAGTGGTTGTATCTCACTAGTTTGGCGGAGCTAGCAAACACTCCTTGGTACATGCTAGCGTGGTTTAGCTTATCAAAGACCACAAGCGTATCCTTGTCTGCCAAACAGTCAATCACTCCGGCGTTGGCTTGAAAGCCTGAGTTGAATATCAGAGAGCTTTCTGTTTTTTTGTCATTCGCAATGATGGATTCGAACTCCTCGAATATCAACTTATTTCCAGACAGCAGCCTTGAACCTGTACTGCCAGCTCCGTACACATACGCGGCCTTGATACCCTCCTCAATCACATCTCCGTTGCGCGAAAGCCCCAGATAATCATTGCTTGAAAAATCAAGATACCCAGCGTCGTAGGTTTGTAACTTCCTATGAATCTGCTCCGCCTTCCTTGCGGCTATGAAATCAGAGTACCTTTGAGTTTGTTGCATCACGATAACACTAACTCTTAAGAGACGTAGGCCTGCCCTTGATGTTGTAAAGCAAGGCGTTGTAAAATGCACGTAGGATTTTATTGTATCAAGCTTATCGGTGGAAGTCAAGATTTTGCAGCGTGATATCTTCGGAGTGGCGGCCCAGGATGGTGTGGGTCATGGTGCTGTACAGACTCAACAGGCGGCAGCCCCTACGCGTGCCCCTGCCAAAAAATTCCCGAGCATCAATATTGATAGCGGGATTAGCAGTGCGCAGGCCGCCGGAGATGCGATGCTTATTCATAGATCGCTGCAGAAGAAGCTGATGTGGTCGGAGCTAAAGACGGCGAGACAATTCCGTACATTTATGGGGATCGTGCAAAATGAGATGGCGATCAAAGCAGGACTAGTTGAGCCAGTAACAGCCACCCGAGATTCCATTTTGTTGCTGACCTTCCTCAATATGAACCCCGGGAAGGCAAAGACATAATATTTCAAATTGATGCTTTACAGAGACAGATTCATATGATACCCTACCGCGACTGGTTTGCTGCTAGTCGGTACTTTATTCATGACATCAAGATTTGTAACTGCGACACTGGTAACGTGTTTGTTAGGTAGGTTTGAGACAGGTTGCGCAGACGGAGCGATGCGCCAAGTAACCAAGGGAGGGGGAAGGCTTGTTGCTAAGGGAGCTACTGGAGAGGTATCCGAGAAACTGAATTCGCTCGTAGGCACCGCTAAGCCAAGGGATAAGAAGGACGATGATCAGCTGAAAGCGCGAGCCCAAGCGGTACTGAAAGGGAAGCCAACTCCAGGAGGAATTCCAGCCTCGCTTCCTCCACCAGCTATGAGATCTGTGTGGGTGTCAGGTCAGAATTCACCAGAGAATCCGTTATATCCAAGACACCTGCCTGCCTCGCTAGATAATCCGTGCTTCGAGAGGGCTTACTCTGGGGAATCCCGCCGCGGCACAGCACTAGAGCCTCTCCAACCGATAGCACCAGAAGTTCTGGCAGCAGCAAACTTGCCAGAAGCAAGGGATGCGGCGAGCAGAGTACTAGGAGGGGGATCTACTCCTGGGAATCTTCCATCAGCACAGGCTCAGCGACTACCAGCGCTGGCAGCAGCACGCCTAGCAGCAGATGCGAGAGAAAGGACGCAGCTAGCGGGTGAAGCACTGGAAAAGATGTTTCCTCCAGAATCTCCTGTTGCTGATGGGGCAACCCAACCACCTCCAGCGCCGGGGGCTGAAGCCCAAAAGTCTACACGGAAACGATCCGGACAACCAGCTAATCCCTCTACGAGGTTAGTAGCGAACGTGCCAGGAAATTTGAATCTTAGTTCCGAGGATCTTAGGAATATGTGGCATAACCCAGAACCGCACTTAACTAATCGCCATTGTAATCCAGAGCTTGAGAGACGTATCGCAAATGGGCGCCGTGCAAGAAGGGACCTTCCGCCATATGCCGAGATGATTTTGCTTGAAGATTATCTATACTCACCTGGAAGAGAGACAAGGTATCAGTTACGGTGCTACGTCTCTATCCGTGACTCGATGTATATAATACGCGGCCTCACTGGAGTCGAAAAGTCTGCAAGGTATGCTCCAGTGGATGACCTATGTGTACTTCAATTTAGAGAAAGTTATGCTGTTGGGCAGGCAGAGTATCTCAAGCGTATTAAAGCTGGAGAGCCTGGAGAAAAAGCAAGAGGAGCTATATTGCTTAGCCAGATTACAAACTTCGTAACAGACGCATCACAAACGGATGTCAGACGGCTAGCGGAGTCTCCATACCTACCACCTTATCTATGTAGGCAGTTCCAAGATATACTTGATGACTCGGAGGAACCAAATGCCTCAATTTCATCTGGTCAAGGGAATCTTACGCTTCGGCCAAACGATCCAGGATTCGAGGGAATACTTAGGCAACGGTTTCCTGTCGATGGAGTACCGGACGCGTACGTTCGTTTAATGAGTTATAGGGGAAACGTGTTCACAATTGCCGCGGCGGCGGGGCAATCGCATGGCAATGAAAGCGCAATTCTTACTCTGGATCAGGCCATCGATCGAAGTGTAAGGTTGGTAGGAATGGGCCATGTAACTCCACATGGAACCGCGGTGCTGGACGCAGAGATAGTAGGCCCGTTTTACGCCGTAAGGCAGATTAGTAGGGCTCGCTCTTTCACGGATTCGAGTTTGGAATTAGTTCCAGGTGGTGCCCCACCACCAAAATCACAAGATGAACTTCAGAGGCGCCGTACACAGGAGATGCAACTCACACAGGGAGGACTCGTAAAACTGCGCTTCCATGCAAATTGGCACTCCATGTTAAGGCTAGGATTCATTAGATCAGGAAAGGGAGTTCAACCAGAAACACGTCTAATTGTCGAGACCGCCAGAAAAAGAATATTGTATGCGGCTGCTGGAGGTAAGGCCACCTATGAGCGGTTCGCTAGGCAGTGTAGAAAATCTGGTATTGCTGGTTAGTGAGGTGATCGGAAGCCTGTCGAGATTAGGTAGAGTTCTGGGGACTCCTTCCTACTCGCTGTTGGTTTAAAGTGGGTAACGGTTTGGAAGCGTCGTTTTAGATTGCACAGGATGTCTGGGCTGGCCCCTCCCTGGAACACCTTAGCAATCATGGCGCCTCCCGGCCTCAGCATCTCATCGCAAAATTCATATACGGCTTCAACTAGGCTGGTGATTCTGATGTGATCCACTTTCTTTATCCCACATGAGTTTGGAGCCATGTCACTTAGCACAACATCAACCCTCTCACCATCCAATGCATCTACGACCAGTCGAACCGTTGCTTCCTCCAGAAAGTCACCACGTATGAAATGTACACCCGGTAGCGGTTTGATGTCTAAGAGATCAACCGCAATTACCTGCTTGCACAGTGTTGAGGCTACCTGAGACCAACTTCCAGGCGCGGCTCCTAGGTCTACCACAATTGATGACTTCTTTAGGACACCGAACTTCTTTTGAATTTCGACAAGCTTGAAAGCGGCCCGAGTCCTATATCCACTTGCCTTAGCCATAGCGACGTACGGGTCATTAATCTGCCTCTGTACCCAATTTCGAGAGGACTGTTTAAGCCTCTTGTTATGTACTTTCTCAGGCACAACTGAACTCAGAACCTGCACTACTGTATTGATTATAACACATGGAGGTAGGTGCTCAGAGACCCGTAATACGCCCATGTGCAAAAATAATCTCTTCCGTTAACTAAATAGTAACCCTTCACATGCTAACCTACTTATAGAATCTTATATCCTCTAAGGGGAGGAAACACATGAAAAGCAAACTTGTAACATCAACACTCATTCTAGGACTAATAGCCTGTGAGGCCTGGAGTTCTAGAGAGAGAGAGAG
>JAIRZU010000068.1 GCA_031267075.1 Holosporales bacterium | reverse complement strand
GATGCTGCTCTGCTAACTAAAGGACTCTCTCTCTCTCTAGAACTCCGCGGCTTCCATACACTTCCGTACACATTTGCCATGCCTGTAACACATAGTGCTACCGTTAAACCTACCAATTTGCTTTTCATGTTTTCCTCCCCTTAGAGGATAAAGATTCTATAAGTAGGTTAGCATGTGAAGGATTAAAAAATGGTTAACGAAGAAAATTATTTTTTGAGGGAAATGATCCAGATGAAGAGTTGTCAGAAGCCTACTTCTTGGCGCTATCCTCAAACTGCTTTCTGTATTTGCCGAGGCCACCGAACCACTCACCGGCGATTCCTGCTGTCTTACCTCCGCTTTCCGTTCTTTCCTTAACCATCTCAATGTCGTGCGGATTGGTCGAAACAGATACGGCCTTCACAACACCACGACTATCAAACGATACAACGACGGCCTTTTGGTCCTTGATCTTCGGATCAAGAAATCCGTTCTTCTCAGTTTTCTTAGAAGCGTAGAACCAGCTATAACTTCCATCCTCCGCGAAGCCAGACAAGCTCGTCATAGGTGGGCCTACCTTTTCAAGGACCTCCTGGTCGGTATCATGGCCAACCGTAATCTTATTAAAATCGCTGAGCTCCCCGACGTAGCCGTGGTTCATGATAACCTTCTCACATGCACACACTAATAACGACACGAAGCCTATGTATGCAATCCGAGACAATTTCATGCAACTAACTCTCCAGCTGGAGCATCTCCAGAATCACGTCCGACAAGCTCTATCACTGCCATCGGTGCTGCATCACCATACCTGAAGCCGGCTTTCATTATCCTGATATAACCGCCATGTCTATCGGCATACCGTGGAACAATCTCATTAACGAGCTTCTTCACGACCTCGTTGCTCTGGAGCCTAGATATCAGAATCCTGTTAGCACTGAGAGTTCCCTTCTTCGCCATGGTAATGAGCTTCTCCACAATCGGACGCAGCTCCTTGGCTTTCGGCAGAGTAGTCTTTATCTGCTCATGCCTCAGCAGGGAGCATGCCATCGCCTTAAACATAGCCTTCCTATGCGAACTCGTTCTGTTCAGTTTTCGCTGTGCGTACCCATGTCTCATGACGCTCTCTCCAACAACTAATTATACTGCTCATCCAGCTTCCTGGACAACTCATCCAAACTTTCTGGTGGCCAATCAGGTACGACCATACCGAATGTCAACCCCATCTCCTCAAGCAAGGACTTGATCTCATTCAGCGACTTCCTACCGAAGTTCGGAGTTCTGAGCATATCAGTTTCCGTGCGCTGAATCAAATCTCCTATGTAGAAAATATTCTCATTCTTCAGGCAATTCGCAGACCTCACGGAAAGCTCAAGCTCATCCACCTTTCTTAGGAGGTTCTTGTTGAATGGCAGATCTTCACCATCCTGAGCTGCATCATGAACAGCGACCTCATCATAATCAACGAGCATTGAGAAATGCCCTCTCAGTATCGCACTGGCCTGGGCCAGGGCATCATCTGGACGAATGGAGCCATCTGTCCTAATACGCAGAAGTAGTTTGTCGTAGTCTGTCCTCTGCCCTACCCTAGTCTGCTCAACCTCATAGCTCACTAACTCAACAGGACTGAATATCGCATCGATCGGAATGCAGCCTATCACGCGCTGCTCAACCTGGTGTGCTGCCAGTGCATAGCCTCTGCCATTCTCCACTGTCAGCTCCATACGCAGCTCAGTACCGGGGCCAGCCGTACATATCACATGATCAGGATCCATGATCTCTATATCACTCGTAGCTTCAATATCCTTAGCGCACACAACTCTAGCCCCATTCACATTCACCCTCACATGCCTCTGACGGTCTGAGTGAAGCTTAAGCCGCAGTGACTTCAGGTTCAGGATAATCTCCGCTACATCTTCACGTACACCTGGGATGGTTGAAAACTCATGTGCTACACCATCTATTTTTACAGCTGTAATAGCGGAGCCTTCGATTGAGGAGAGCAATACCCTTCTCAATGAATTCCCAAGCGTCATTCCAAACCCTCTTTCAAGTGGGTCTATGACAATCAATGCATCTCTCAACTTAGGATCAGAATATCGTACATCAACCCTACCGGGCATTATCAACTTACTACAGACGTTCACGCGAAACACTCCAATTCAAATGCTAGTTCCTTCGAGCCTTTGGAGGCCGACACCCATTATGCGGAAGCGGGGTTACATCAGTGATTGACGTAATAGTGAAACCAGCTGACTGCAACGATCTTATAGCTGTTTCCCTTCCCGCTCCAGGACCTTTAATAATTACCCTCACACTTCTGACGCCACACTCAGCTGCCTTCTTCGCGGCATCCTCAGCGGCAAGCTGTGCTGCATAAGGTGTGGATTTGCGAGAGCCCTTAAATCCAACGATGCCACCAGAGCCAAACGCGATCGTACCACCAGCTTCATCCGTGATAGTAACTATCGTATTATTAAACGTGGCATTGATGTGCGCAACGGCATTGATGATATTCTTACGTTCCTTCCTCTTTGCCTTCCCAACAGTCTTCTGTGCCATAATGCTCCCTACTACCTAGTTACCATCTTCTTGCCAGCGATCGGAACGGCCTTCCCCTTCCTAGTTCTAGCATTCGTGTGAGTTCTCTGTCCACGTACTGGAAGCCCTTTTCTGTGCCTCAGTCCTCTGTAGCATCCAAGGTCAGTAACCCTCTTGATGTTCAGGGATATCTCTCTTCTAAGATCGCCTTCAACCTTATAGTCGCTGTCGATGATCTCTCTGATCTTCAGCACCTCAGCATCAGTCAGATCGAACACGCGCTTTTCATTTGGGATACCTGCCTTCCTGACTATCTCACTGGCATTGTATGAACCGATCCCATATATGTATGTCAACCCAATCACGACCCTCTTCTGAGTCGGTATGTTAACACCTGCAATACGAGCCACTACCCCACCTCCTTCTCATTTAAGATACCATATATCGCGCCCTTGACGCACTCAAAATCACAACCAGCATCAACGCTACGCAGGATGCCAACGCCAGAGTAGAAATCCACTAGCGGCCCTGTCTTCTCGTGATACCCACACAATCTATGCTTCAAAGCAACCTCATTATCGTCGGTTCTCCTGTCGAACTCCGTGCAGCCGCAAGCATCGCATACGCCT
This sequence comes from Holosporales bacterium, assembly GCA_031267075.1. Classification (GTDB taxonomy): domain Bacteria; phylum Pseudomonadota; class Alphaproteobacteria; order RUG11792; family RUG11792; genus JAIRYU01. Next base: position 12,095 of record JAIRZU010000068.1, on the reverse strand, counting down.
TCCACATCAGGACGTAAGAAGAAATCGTTGAACACTTTACCACATTTCGCACAGCTATATCTACCAAGAATCCGCTTGATCACTACATTATCGTCGATCGAGAAACTCAAAACTAGATCGATCTTCCGGCCAAATCCAGCGGCCATTGTGGCTAAGCCATCGGCCTGCCCTATCGTTCTCGGCACCCCATCAAACAATACATTCTTCCTTGCCTCTGCACTAAAGTCATCAAGCTCACTTTCCACTAACTTCAAGATAACTGAATCAGGTAGGAGATCCCCAGCATCTAGCACTTCCCCTACCGTCCTGTTACCACCGGGAACAAGCTCATTCCTTCTAGTCCTAAGTACCTCACCAACCGATATAACTGAGAACCCAAAATCCTTAATCAAAAATTCAGACTGGGTTCCCTTGCCACATCCTGGAGCTCCTAGAAGTACGACCCACAAATTCTCCATTGCTATATCAATCCCTTCGCTCTTCCCCTCTTAAACAGCCCCTCGTACTGCTGCGCAATCATATGAGATTGGAACTGCGCAACCGTGTCAATTGATACATTGACAACGATCAGAAGGCTGGTGCCACCAAAGTAAAACGGCAGCGATATCTGAGACAGCAAGATCTCCGGCAGCATGCATATGAAGCACAGATATATCGCTCCAATCAATGTCAGCTTCGTAAGGATCGCTTCGATGTAATTGGAGGTAGATTCCCCTGGACGTATCCCCGGGATATAGCTGCCAGACTTCTTCAGGTTGTCAGCTGTGTCTTTTGGATTAAACATCAACGCCGTATAGAAGAATGCGAAAAACACGATAGCCCCCACATAGCATACCATATACAGCGGCTGCCCATGGCTGAAAGTTCTCGATATGATCCCGAGGATTGACTCCGGATCAACGTCCGTAAACCCGGCAACCGTCATCGGCAACAACAGTATCGAGGAAGCGAAGATGGGAGGGATGACTCCGGCATTGTTCAGCTTCAGCGGCAGGTGCGTGTTCTGTTGGTGCGCTGGCATACCAGCCATCGTCTGTCTCTTGGGGTACTGAATTGGAATCTTCCTGTTAGCCTTCTCCATAAAGACTATGAATGCGATTATGCCGACGATCAACACCAGGAGAATGAAGAGAGACATAACCGAAAGCGCTCCCTGTTTTCCCATAGCAAACGTGTTGAACAGGGCCGATGGGAGGTTAGCGACTATACCAGAATATATTATGATCGATGATCCATTCCCGATGCCCCTGGATGATATCTGCTCACCAAGCCACATTATGAACATCGTCCCCCCGGTGAGGCTTGTCATCGTAGAAAACCTGAACACCATTCCTGGGTCTAGGACTGCACTCCCTGAATGCCCCATCATGCGCTCTAATCCGACTGCGATACCATACCCCTGTACGAGCGCTAACGTAACTGTGCCATATCTCGTATACTGGTTGATCTTCCTCTTGCCAGCCTCCCCTTCTTTCTTCATCGCCTCCAGCTGAGGAGACATAGACGTCAGGAGCTGCACTATGATGCTGGCAGAAATATACGGCATAATGTTTAACGAGAAGACCGTCATACGCCCTATCGCACCACCAGAGAACATATCCAGGATTCCGAACAAACCACCTGCGTGGCTTTTTGTGAATTCCGCCACGACAGCGGGGTTGATGTTTGGAAGAGGGATGTACGTACCGAGCCTGTAGATGATCAGGACGATGACCGTAAACCAGATCCGCTTCTTCAGGTCGTTAGCCTTCTTAAATGAGGAGAGGCTGAAGTTCTTTGCTAACTGTTCTATTGGAGATGCCATCTGCTTTCAACCTTACTCTAGCACCAACGTTCCACCTGCCTTCTCAAGCATTTCCTTTGCTTTGGCACTGGAACGGGTAACGCAAACATTAACCGCAACATCAATCTCGCCATTGGCGATCAGAGAGATTCCATCGGCTGCGGCTGGCATGTATCTTATCTTCACTAGGAGTTCTCTGTTGATTGCCTCTCCCTCCTTCACCAAGCCCTTCTTCAAGATCCTGGAGATTTTGAAGAAATCCAACTCATACAACTTAGCCCTTCCGAAATTAACAAACCCCCTCTTCGGGAGTCTCCTGTAAATAGGCGTCTGGCCTCCTTCAAATCCATTTAGGCTAACACCAGATCTGGCAGTTTGGCCCTTCCCTCCCCTTCCGGAAGTCTTACCCAATCCAGATCCGATTCCACGCCCAAGCAGTTTAGCTTTCTGGTTGGCGCCCTTATTATCTCTTATGCTATTTAATTTAAACTCGCTAGCCATAACGCACCACCTACACAATCTTAATCATATGACGAACCTTCTTGATAAGCTCAAGAACTGAGTGGGTCCGCTCAAGTACCTTCTCTGAACCGATCCCCCTTAGGCCTAGCGATTTCAGGTACAGCGCCTGTTTCTTATCACGTCTAATCTGGCTTCCAGTCTGCCTGATCCTCACCGTCTTCTCGTTACTTTTAGCCATTATTTTTCAAGCCCCTGTTTTTCGGTACCATTGCTATTTTCGGCATTCTGTGCACGAGAGCGTCTCTCCAAGATCTCTGGTAATTTCTTACCAAGCTTGGCAGCTATGTGTCTCGGCGATACAACTTTACGAAGGGCAGTAAATGTGGCCCTCACAACATTATGATAGTTCGCAGATCCAACGGACTTGCTTACTATATCCTGCACACCCAGTGCTTCGAACACAGCTCTCATTGAGCCGCCGGCAATCACTCCAGTTCCAGCAGGAGCCGTTCTTAGGAAGACCATACCAGCTCCTACCCTAGCAGACACATCATGCCTAATCGTCCGCCCTTCCTTTAGTGAAACTCTCATCATTCTCTTTCTTGCTTTCTCAGATGCTTTCTTCACTGCATCAGGAACTTCACGTGCCTTAGCTGAAGCGTAACCAACCTGCCCTCTTCCGTCTCCAACGACGACCAAGGCAGAGAAGCGCATATTCTTACCGCCCTTGACAACTCTCGTTACGCGCCTTACGCTCACAAGCTTCTCTATCGTCTGCAGCTGCTCATGAGATTCGTTTTGTCTTTTTCTATCGTTCTCTCTAGCCACTACAACACCCTAAAAAACAAGTCCATTTTCGCGTGCACTTTCAGCCAGGATCTTGACCCTTCCGTGGTACAAAAATCCAGACCTATCGAACACGACTTCTACGACATTTTTGCTCTTCGCAGCAAGCGCAATCATTTTACCGACGCAGGCTGCGGCCTCCTTATTCCCGCCGTTCTTCACGGCTCCCTTGACATCCTTTGACAGAGTGGAAACACTAGCTACAGTGTTCTTACCGGTAGCATCGAGCACCTGAGCATACATGTTATTGTTGGTTCTGTGAATCAGCAACCTGCACTTCCCAGATGACACTCTGGAAATCTTGTAGCGCTGCCTCCTTTTGCGGATCTCTCTCAGCTCACACGACGTCTTCATAACTACCTCCTCTTTCCATCTTTTCTATAGACGAATTCACCGGACTTCATGATGCCTCTCCCCTTGTATGGCTCTGGCTTCCTGTACTTCTTCAGCAGTGCAGCCACGTCACCAACTCGCTTCTTCGAGTATCCACTTATCACCATCACGGTAGGCTTAGGGCATGCTATCGAAATATCATCTGGTATATTATACTCGACATCGTGGCTAAACCCAAGCTGCATCACTAACTTTTTCTCGGTCACTGCTGCTCTGTAGCCGACACCGACCATCTCCAACTCAACCTTGAATCCATCGGAAAGGCCACGAATTATATTCCCGACATTCCTCTGAGACGTACCCCAGAGAGCCCTTGTAGATTTCTCTCCATTCGTCGGTGCAAAGGAGATGCTATCATTTGAGACATTCACGACGATGCATTGCGGAACCTCATAAGCTTGCTCCAGCTCCCCCTTCTTGATGTTCAGCGTATTACCATCAATGGCGACGCTTATTCCGGCCGGGATATCGATCTTGTGCTTTCCCACTCTAGACATACAAACTCTCCTTAGAACACCGAGCAAATAACCTCTCCACCAACGGAGAGCTTCCTTGCTTCAACATCAGACATCACTCCTTGGCTAGTTGAGATTATATTTATGCCGAGCCCATTTCGAACGAGTGGCAGATCTTTTATCGAGGAGTAAACTCTTCGCCCAGGAGTCGAGATTCTCTTGATCTCAGAAATGACAGGCTTGCCGTTGAAGTACTTCAGCTCTATCTCAATGGTCTTGTAGCAGACTCCTTGCTTCTCAACAACGGTATACCCTCTGATGTATCCCTCATCACGTAGTACCTTCACTATGGCTTCCCCATGCTTAAACCGAGGACAAGACACCGTGTGCTTATTCGCCATTTGGGCATTCCTAATTCTCGTTACCAGATCGCTAACTGAATCAACTAAACTCATATCAGCCTCACCAACTAGCCTTCACAACACCAGGCAACATGCCATTCGAAGCAAGCTCCCTCAATGCGATTCTCGATAATCCAAACTTCCTGTAGTACCCTCTTGGACGCCCAGTCAATGCACATCTATTCCTAATGCGCACAGCCGAGGAATTCCGCGGCATCTCAGCGAGCTTATGAACAGCAGCTAACCGATCTTCAAAAGAGATATCTGATCTCCTTATCTCGGCTCTCAGCCTTGCCCTTGTATCCTTCTTGTTTCCCACAAGTCTCATCCTCTTTTGATTGTTTTCAATGGAGCTCTTCTTGGCCATGTTACTTCTATATCCCTCCTTGCCTCAGCTTGTAAACGGTAGGTTGAGCGCTTTGAGCAACGCCAAAGCAACCTTGTCATCATTCGAAGTCGTGCAGATCACTATATCGAATCCCCTGATCTTATCTATCTTATCATAGTTGATCTCGGGGAAGATAATCTGCTCCTTCACTCCCATCGCGAAATTCCCATGGCCATCAAACCCTCTTGAGGAGAGGCCTCTGAAATCGCGGACTCTTGGAAGGGCTATGTAAGTTAGCCTATCCAGAAACTCATACATCCTATCACCTCTGAGGGTGACCTTAGCACCGAGGTTAATGCCAGCCCTGAGCTTAAAGCCAGCTACAGATTTCTTGGCCTTAACAATCACAGGTCTCTGGCCGGCAATCACAGCTAGCTCATCCGCTATAGACTGTGCGGTTTTGTTGTCACGCACAGCGTCGGATGACGTACAGTTAATCACAACCTTCTCTAGCTTGGGAATCATAAAGTCATTCGAGTAGCCAAAGGACTCCTTCAGCTTCGGCCTCACCTCTGAAAAATATTTATCCTTCGAATAACTCATCGTCCAACACCACTCATAACATTTCCAGATTTCTTGAAGTACCGTACCTTCTTACCATCCTCAATCTTGTAGCCTACCTTGGCAGGCCTGTTTGTTGATGGATCAACTAGTGACACATTTGATATGTCTATCTTCATCTCTTTCCTGTATGGCCCATCGGGATGCTTGTAGTCAGGCTTTACATTCCTGATCACAACGTTGACGCCTCCAACGATCACCTTCCCCTCGTCGAGGAATACCTTGAGGACTGTACCACGCTGGCCCCTGCTGCCACCTGCCGTGACCTGCACGACATCTCCCTTTTTAATTTTAAACTTCGGCTGCGTCATACTACAGCACCTCCGGAGCAAGAGAGATGATCTTCATGTAGCCTGCAGCTTTAAGCTCCCTCGTAACTGGGCCGAATATACGACTCCCAATCGGCTCTCCCTGCTTATCTATCAGAACCACAGCGTTGCTATCAAACGCTATCTGCATTCCATCCGACCTCCTAACTGGCTTCTTAGTCCTAACTATCACTGCCTTGTGGATGTCGCCCTTCTTAACCTTCCCCCTTGGTATCGCATTCTTTATCGTAACAACGATAACATCCCCGACACCGGCATACCTCCTCTTCGAGCCGCCGAGAACCTTAATGCAAAGGACCTCTTTAGCGCCGGAGTTATCTGCTACTCCCATCCTGGATTCAGCTTGAATCATCTGGCACCTCCCAGTCCTACCTTAGCGGCTACGACCCACTTCTTCGTTTTAGAAATTGGACGCGACTCTAGCATCTTAACGGTATCTCCTACCTTGTACTCATTAGCTTCATCGTGAGCGGCATACTTCTTATGACGCCTGACGTACTTCTTATAGACAGGATGCATGATGCGTTGCTCAACAACCACCACAACCGTCTTATCATTCTTATCGCTAACGACGACACCTTGTAATTCCCGACGCGGCATGCTACCTCCTACTTCTTCTTCGCCAACTGAGTCAGACGAGTCTTGACTCTCGCTACATCTTTTCTGCATGCTCTCATGGCTGACGTCTTAACCTCCTGCCCAGTCTTAATGAGGAGCCTCATATTCATGTGGGCCCTCTTCAGATCGGTACAGATCTTGTACAGCTCCCCAGCGTCCTTTTGCAATAAATCAGAAAACTTCATAACGCATCCTACTAACTAATTCGTTTAACAAACTTAGTCCTGATGGGGAATTTTGCTGCGGCCAAACTGAAGGCCTCCTGAGCAACCTCTTCCGAAACTCCATCAAGCTCAAACATAACTCTTCCGGGCCTTACCCGGCATGCCCAATATTCAGGCGCTCCCTTTCCACTTCCCATGCGGACTTCAGCGGGCTTCTTCGATACTGGGAGATCTGGGAACAATCTTATCCAGATGCGCCCTGCCCTCTTCATGCAGCGAGATATAGTCCTTCTCGCCGCCTCAATCTGTCTGGCAGAAATCCTAGCGGGTTCGATAGCCTTCAGACCATACGTACCGAAACTCACCTCCGTACCAGCGCAGGCAATCCCTCTGATCTTCCCCTTGAAAGCCTTCCTAAATTTAGTTTTCTTCGGATACAGCATATCAGTCAAGCCCCATCATATCTTCTTATCTCTGGAGTACAGATCGCCGACCTCATAGTCGCCTTTGTAAATCCAGACCTTTATGCCACAGATCCCATACGTCGTCTTCGCGACTCCGATGCTGAAATCCACATCTGATCTCAAGGTATGAAGTGGAACTCTGCCTTCACGATACCACTCAGTTCTAGCGATCTCCGCACCATTCAGCCTACCAGAGACATTGATCCTAATTCCAAGAGCTCCAAGTTTCATGGCTGATTGCAGGGCCTTCTTCATGGCTCTCCTGTATGAAACCCTCTTCTCTATCTGGAAGGCAATTCCTTCTGCTATTAGGTATGCGTCAAGCTCAGGCTTCCTAACGCTAACAACATTGATGCCAACTTCCATGCCGGCAATCTGAGACAGATTCTTCCTGAGTTTTTCAAGATCGGCTCCGCCCTTACCTATCAGCACACCTGGCCTCGATGCGTAAATCTCTACCGATGCCTTCTTGGCGGGACGCTCAATCACAACCTTCGCGACACCGGCAGATTTGTAGTTCTTCTGGATGTACTCCCTGATCTTGAGATCCTTGTATAATAAATCGGCATACTCTTTGCCGGCGAACCAACGCGACTCCCACGTCCTCAGTATCCCTACTCTGAATCCAACTGGATTTACCTTTTGTCCCACTTTAACTCCTCTCCTCCACTACGACAGTCAAATTGCTAAACGGTTTCGTTATTACTTCTCCCTTACCACGCCCTCTCGGACGATACCTTCTGAGCTTCAGGCTATATCCGACGTACGCCTCTTTGACATACAACAAATCTGGATCAAGAGAGTGGTTCATCTCTGCATTGGCTACTGCGGATTTCAGAGCCTTACTCACATCGACTGCTATACGCTTCTTGCAGTGAGCAAGGACGTTGAGTGCATCGAATGTATGCATCCCTCTTATCATAGCCGCCACGAGATTTAATTTCTGGGGGCTCACCCTTATCTTCTTCAAAATGGATTTTGCAATATGAGTAGCCATAATCATCTCTTCGCTTTCTTATCTGCCCCATGGCCATAGTACGTACGCGTCGGTGCGAACTCTCCAAGCTTATGGCCAACCATATTCTCAGAGACCGAAACCGGCACAAACTTCTTGCCATTGTGAACACCGAATGTCAGCCCGACAAATTGCGGGATTATCGTCGATCGTCTTGACCACGTTTTGATGACATCGGACCTTCCGGAAGAACGCACCTTCTCGGCCTTCTCGAGTAAGTATCGATCGAAAAATGGACCCTTCCAAACTGACCTAGGCATTCTTCATATTCTCCTTATTTTCGCTTAGATATTATATATCGACCAGTGCGCTTATTGCTACGTGTTTTTTTACCCTTCGTTGAAATACCCCACGGAGTCACAGGGTGTCTACCACCAGAGGTCTTACCCTCCCCTCCTCCATGCGGGTGATCAATCGGGTTCATAGCAACACCTCTGACACACGGCCTCTTACCGAACCACCTGTTCCTACCTGCCTTACCATGACTTCTGTTCTGATGATCCTGGTTAGAGACAGTACCGACGGTTGCGGTACACATTCCATTCACAAGCCTCTGCTCTCCAGATGGGAGTCTCAATATTACATACTCACCATCTCTACCAACGAGCTGCACCGATGAGCCAGCGGCTCTAGCCAACTGCGCTCCCTTCCCCTTTTTCAGCTCTATGTTATGTACTACCGTACCAACTGGGATGTTCTTCAGGAGCATCGCATTCCCTGGCTTGATGTCGGCCTTGTCGGATGCAATAACGGAATCTCCCACCTTCAGCTTCTGTGGTGCTATAATGTATTTACGCTCGTCATCTTCGTATTTGATGAGGGCTATGAAGGCCGTCCTGTTGGGATCATATTCAATCCTCTCGACAACTGCCGGCATGTCCTTTTTGCTGCGAACATAATCGAGGATCCTATATCTTCTCTTATGCCCTCCACCTCTATTCCAAACCGTGATATGACCGTGTGCGTTTCTACCAGCTCGATCTACCTTATGTTTCGTCAGCTTCTTGAAAGGCTTACCCTTCCAGAGCTCTGACCTGTCTATGTTAACGAGCTGCCTCTGTGACGTCGTTATAGATTTATATTGCTTTAATCCCATGTCTTCACACTCCGGCACTTAGTTCGATAACATTACCCTCCGCCAGCCTGACGATCGCCTTCTTGAAATCAGCGCGCTTGCCTCGTCTGCCACGGAACACCTTACGTTTCCCATTATTCACAATCGTATTAACCGACACGACCTTCACACCAAAGATCTTCTCAATAGCGCCCTTTATCTCAGGCTTGGCGGCATGCTTATCTACGACAAACACATACGCATTGGCCTTCTCCAGTAGCATAGTGGATTTCTCAGTGACAACCGGATATCTTACTATGTCATAATCCCTTGGAGTTGCTTGAGTTTTTTCAATCATATCAACCTACCTTCCAACTCCTTCACGGCATCAACTGAGATCACCAATTTATCCTTACGGATGATGTCATAAACGTTAGCCCCAATCTGAGGAACAAAATCATATCCAACGATGTTAGATAGAGCGCAGACGACATTATCATCCCGTACTGTATCTATGAACAACGCAGACCTCATACCATCGAAGCGCTTAACCATCTCCTTAGTCTTCAACCGCTCATCGCTCTTCAGAGAATCAACTACAACGAGCTTCCCCTCCCTTGCCTTAACTGACAATGCCATCTTAAGCCCGAGTCGCCGCACCTTCTTCTGGATCTTATATCCATGGTCCCTAACGACTGGCCCAAACGATATGGCACCACCTCTGAATTGGAATGCTTTCTTAGAGCCGTGCCTCGCGCCACCGGAGCCCTTCTGCCTAACAAATTTCCTGGTAGTCCTATTAACTTCGGCCTTGCTTTTGACGGAGTGATTCCCGCTTCTCCTCTTAGCCAACTGCCAATTGATCACCCTTGATAATATGTCTCTTCTGGGGTCAAGCCCAAACACGGAGTCAGCTAATTCCAACTCTCCGGACACATTGTTTTCGTGGTCTAGTATTTGAACTTTCATAATGTCACACCACTCTTGATAGCATCTCGAATATACACGACTCCGTTTTTGCCGCCTGGGACAGCGCCACGAACTAAGACAACACCCATCTCCTTATCGACAGAATGCACCTTCAGATTCAGAGTCGTCACATTTACATCTCCCATATGCCCGGCCATTCTCTTGCCTTTAAAAACTCTACCTGGCAGAGTTCTGTTACCAGTGGATCCATGGCATCGGTGAACAATTGAAACACCGTGCGTTGCCCTTAATCCACCAAACCCATGCCTCTTCATACTTCCAGCAAAACCCTTCCCTTTGGTTCTACCAGTTACATCAACCAGTTGCCCCGGTGAGAAGTGAGTAGCATCCAGGACATCACCAACTGTATACCCAGCTGGATCATCAATCCTGAACTCCTTCAAGATCCTAAACGGCTTCGAGCCGAGCTTGTTGAAGTACCCGAGCTGGGGTTTGTTGATATGTTTCTCTTTGCCCTCTTTCGCCCCAAGCTGAACAGCATCGTAGCCATCCTTATCCTTGCTCTTTAGGGAGACGACAGTGCATGGAGAGACCTTCAGAACCGTGACTGGCACCTGAGTACCATCGTCATCGAACAGCTGTGTCATTCCGACTTTTTCAGCAATCAATCCAATTCTCATAGCGATACCATCATCCTCACAACTTAATCTCGACGTCTACCCCAGCTGCGAGATCCAGTTTCATTAGAGCATCAACTGTCTGAGGTAGCCAATTCACTATATCGATCAAGCGCTTGTGAGTCCGAATCTCAAACTGCTCTCTCGACTCCTTATCTATATGAGGTGAACGATTCACTGTGAATCTCTCAATCTTAACAGGAAGAGGCACTGGGCCAACTACCTCCGCACCGGTTCTCTTCGCGGCTCCGACAATCTCTTTCACAGACTGATCCAAAAGCCTATAATCGTAGGCTTTCAAGCGGATTCGAATGCTACGATTTTTCGTTACTGAACTCATACCTCTTCCTATCTTAATTCAAAACAATCACTTTATGATCTTTGAAACGACACCAGCTCCAACGGTCCTCCCACCCTCTCGGATGGCGAATCTCAGGTTGTCTTCCATAGCGATCGGAGCTATGAGTTCCACCTTAATCCGTACGTTATCACCTGGCATCACCATCTCTGTCCCACTGGGAAGAGTCACTGTCCCTGTTACATCCGTCGTTCTGAAATAGAACTGCGGACGGTAATTACCAAAGAATGGAGTGTGGCGTCCACCCTCCTCTTTCGTCAACACATACACCTCAGCTTCAAATTCGGTGTGAGGTGTGATGGAGCCGGGAGCTGCAAGCACCTGCCCTCTTTCTACCTCTTCTCTCTTAGTACCTCTAAGCAGAGCACCTATGTTATCTCCAGCTTCTCCTTGATCGAGAAGCTTCCTAAACATCTCAACTCCGGTGACTGTGGTTTTCTGCGTAGCTCGAATGCCGACGATTTCAACTTCGTCACCAACTTTAATGATACCTCTCTCTACGCGCCCAGTCACAACGGTACCGCGCCCAGAGATTGAGAAGACATCTTCAATTGGGAGGAGGAATGGTTTATCGATGGCTCGTGTTGGCTGCGGGATATAGCTATCAACCGCTTCCATCAGCTTCATTATGGATTCCTCACCCAAGGTCTTATCTTTGTCCTCTAGGGCGGCAAGAGCAGATCCTCTGACGATTGGAATCTCTCCACCTGGGAAATCGTAGGAGCTCAGTAGGTCTCTTACTTCCATCTCAACCAAATCGACTAGCTCTGGGTCATCCACAAGATCCATCTTGTTGAGATACACAACGAGTGCCGGAACACCGACCTGCCTTGCTAGTAGAACGTGCTCTCTAGTCTGAGGCTTCGGACCATCAGCAGCTGAGACAACCAGAATAGCACCATCCATCTGGGCGGCACCAGTTATCATGTTCTTCACATAGTCAGCATGCCCAGGACAGTCAACGTGCGCGTAGTGCCTCATATCCGTTTCATACTCAACGTGAGCAGTCGAGATAGTGATACCTCTCGCCTTCTCTTCCGGAGCACCGTCTATCTGATCATACGCCCTAAACTCAGCCTTACCAAGCTTCGCCAAAACACTCGTAATCGCAGCAGTAAGCGTCGTCTTACCGTGATCAACGTGACCGACAGTGCCTACATTACAATGAGGCTTTACCCTCTCAAATTTTTCCTTTGC
>JAIRZU010000063.1 GCA_031267075.1 Holosporales bacterium | reverse complement strand
TGCTTGATGAGTTTGTTTACGTCAGATACCTGTTGTCCGCATCCTGCTGCTATCCTTCTTCTTCTCGAGGCGTTCAGTATCTCAGGCTTCCTCCTTTCGAGAGGCGTCATCGATCTTATTATTGCGCGCTGCCTTGCTGCTGAGCGATCCGTAATATTAGCCTCCTCCAGTTTAGCTTTGAGTTTCCCGACGCCTGGGAGGAACTTCATAAAGCCACGGAGGCCTCCGATCTTTTCGAGCTGCCCCAGGTATGTTTCCATCCCTGCCAGGTCGAACTTCTTTCCGATTGCAACATCTTTCACGGCGTCGACAACATTCTCATCCATTGCATTTTCGATGAGGCTCATCATGTCACCTCTATCGAGAATCCGGGAGGCTATGCGATCTGGGTGGAAGACTTCGATGTCCTGTATCTTCTCGCCAGTACCGATGTACCTTATCTGGCAGTTCGATACTGCCTTTGCTGACAGGGCTACTCCGCCCCTTGCATCTCCATCGATTCTCGTTAGGACGATGCCGGTTAGGCCGACTGCCTCATTAAAAGATCTAGCCATGTTGATGGAGTCCTGGCCCATCATGCTGTCTACTACTAGGAATGTCTCACACTCGCCAATGAGCTCCTTTATGGTTTTGACTTCTGTCATCATGTTGTCGTCGATGTACAGGCGGCCGGCTGTGTCATATATAGTGATGTCGTAGTCAGATCGGGCTTTCGCAGATTTCTGAACGATGGCAATTGGATCGTCTGACTCAATATCAAACCCATCGAAGAAGTCTATGGAGTTCTGTGATGCTAGCTTTTGAAGCTGATGTATCGCGGCAGGCCTATATGTATCGAGAGAGACCAGAAGCACTCGCTTCTTGAACTTGGTTTTCTGCAGGTACGCTAACTTCGCGGATGTAGTGGTTTTCCCGGTGCCTTGGAGGCCCACCATCAGGACAATCCTATGCTTGATGCCAGGCGAGCTATCTGGTGTTCCGAGTAGTTCCACCAGTTCATCATACACGATCTTTATGATTGTCTGCTCGGATGTTAATCCGCCAATGAGCTTCTGGCCGATAAGCTTCTCCCTAACGTTAGAGGTGAATGACTTCACAACATCAAGCGCCACGTCGGCCTCCAGTAGCGATATCCTTATTTCACGAACTGCGGCATCCACCGCCTCATCCGTTAAGATCCCGCGCTTCCCGATACTGCCTATAGCAGCTAGTAGCTTTTTAGATAGGTTAGCAAACACGACGGTTCCTATTGACACTTCATGGGATACATGGTATATTATACGATGCATGCGAGCTGTCACTCAACCTAAAAATTAGCCCATGCGCTTTCCTGATGAATTTGCGATGCTTTGAAATTTCTGGTATGCAGCGAGAGAGCCGTGTGATACAATCTTAGTCGTGTGTGTATGTCCACCATCTATGAGACAACCAAGCTGCCTCAAGAACATTACCAACATACTCCATAGGAGTAATGCCTTGCAACCCATAATGATGATTAAGTCTTGATACTCATTCTAGAGGCCTTTGGGTATGAACGGAATATGGGCATAACTCTGCTGAGTTACACACATATTTCCGTTCACAGCATCTGCTATTTTTTCTCATATCATATGAACATGCCCTCTCATATGTCAACAACAATGACAATGTACCGCGTGCACGCTACTTACACAATGGGCGTTTTTTTCGCTACAACATATTACTGAGGCGTGATACACTATGTGCCGTAGCCTTGCTTGTGGTCGTGTCTAGAACATTGTGCCATGGGCTGTTTTACTGATCTTCAGTAATCAACCGGAAGGAGAGTTGTTATGAAATTTTATGAAGTCGTGTTTGTAGTGAGATCCGATGCATCATCTAGTCACGTGGGGACTATTACAGATTCCATGGTGGCTGTGATAAAGGAGTTTGGCGGAGAAGTTACAAAGACTGAATTCTGCGGACTTCGATACCTAGCGTATCCAATAAAAAAGAGCAAGAGCGGGCACTATGTGCTTCTAAACATAGCCCTAGCATCAGCTGGCTTGGCGGAGCTTGAGAGGAGATTGACGCTTGATGAGGACGTTATCAGGTTCCTAATCGTGAAGGTAGATAAGCTGGATAATAACCCATCAGCATTAATGAGGAGGAATATTAGGGAATCTCAGTCTGGCGGGAGGGCATAGTCATGCGTATACAGGAGAACGGTATGGAAATAGAAAAAGACGAGAATGAGGAAAAGCAGGAGAGACGCGTTCATGATTACACCATAGATTACAAGGACGTTAGGGCTCTATCTAGGTACATATCTGAGCGTGGGAAAATAATCCCAAGCAGAATCAGAGGACAATCGCTTAAAAAGCAGAGAGAGATCTCAAAGGCAATCAAACGAGCCAGAATCCTTGCACTACTACCATTCGTGATTAAATAAGACTGATTGTGATTGTTGGGGTAGGAATTGATATCTTAGCAATCCATAGGATTGAGCACCTGCTTATGAGATTCCCTGAGCGCTTTAAGAGTAAGACGTTTACCGAATCTGAGATTGCGTTTTGTGAAGCTCGCTCAAATATGGCAGCTTCATTCGCGAAGGTGTTTTCTCTAAAGGAAGCTACCATCAAGGCGATCTCGGATGTTGGTGGAGTAAAGTGGCATGATATGGAGATTTCTCATGACTCAAATGGAAAGCCTCTTATAACGCTCCATGGAAATGCTTTAAGAAACGTTCTGAGGAAAGCTCCAGCATTCTCAGTCCTGGCTTCGGTGAGTGACGAGAAGGATTATGTCTCGGCCTTCGTGATAATCGAAGGACACTAAATCACTATATCAAATCTAAGATATATATTTTAATATGTTTTTGTTGTAGTGAGGCGACATGTGTGTTGATAATCTCGATCACACCCAATCCATCGCCTGCAAGTTTGGCGTTTTGTGATGTATGGTGCTGTGTTGATAACCTGTGAATTTATTTCCATTGGGATGGGCATAAACCTTCTCATTGTATTTTTAGTATGTCATCATTAACAACTATTATGATGGCAATTGATGTGGAGAGAAGCTGTCCATCGCCATTATGCATAATGAGCATTACCTAAAGATTAGCTCATCCACCTGTTTTTTGGATACATTTACCAGGCTAGCAGCACCCTAATGCGCTGGACACCACCCAGCGCAATCCCGCCACCGATGGGAGATGCCGGAAATTCCGATTGACACCCCGCAGGAAGTTATAGTACCATACGATAGTTAGTGGGTTTTGCCGTTGCCTGCTTGGTGGAATTGGTAGACACAACAGACTTAAAATCTGTCGCCCAGTGGGCTTGCCGGTTCGAGTCCGGCAGCAGGTACCAAGATAGAGTTCTATGTGGTGGTTTGATGAAGTTAAAGACGAAAAGCAGCGCGAAGAAGCGGTTTCGTTTCACCGCTAGCGGACTGGTGAAAATGGGCCAGTGCGGGAAGAGACACAACATGAGGAAGAGATGTGGTAGGATGCTGCGGAATGCCCGCGGTATGACGTGTATGCATGCTAGTGATGCCAAGAAGGTGTCTTCCTTGTACTTTCACGTGTAAGTAGTTTTTATTGGAGGCTATGAAGGAATATGGCACGAGTGAAAAGAGGGGTTACGGCCCATGCTAGACACAAGAAAATACTGAAGCTTGCTAAGGGATACCGAGGCAGGTCTTCTACATGTTTCAGGCCTGCAATTGAACGCTTGGAAAAAGCGTGGCAGTACGCGTACCGTGATCGAAAAGTGGAGAAGAGACGAATGAGGGCTCTTTGGATACAGAGGATCAATGCAGCCGTCAGAGCACTCGGAGAAAAGTACTCTACATTCATGAACGGTCTCGCGAAGGCGAATATATCAATCGATAGGAAAGTGCTGGCGAGGTACGCAGTAGAAAGCCCAGATGTGATTGAGCAGTTGGTTGCGAAAATCAGAGGAGGCACCACTGATGTGACTGTCCGTAAGAGCCCCGCTGCAGAACCTGCTGCTAATGAACAACCTCAATAATAGTTTGCGGTCGTGGCGGAAATGGTAGACGCGCAGCGTTGAGGTCGCTGTGGAGAGATCCGTGGAAGTTCGAGTCTTCTCGACCGCACCAATGTCCTGTTTATATCCGGTAGAGTTAACCCACTCAATTGCTCAATAGACCCCCACTCCCACTCGAGATGCCCATAGTATTGGCTCGCTATCGAGATTTGGAGGATGTTATTGAGGGGGAGAGTATGGAGTAAATGTGAACGCTCCCTCGGTTCTTTGGAAGTTACTGAGCTGTACGTTCTGTATACCAGCAACCCGTTGGACGACACCCTGGCTGAATGTTGCGTTGACCGGGATAGCTACGTTGCAACTGGTTGGAACTACCTGTGTGTTTGGGTTTGCGGCCATCCTCTTTCCTGTTGCTGCTTCGCACAGTCTTTCGATTTCGTTGATATCATTCGCTGTTATCTGCTTGTCTGTACCCAAGTATACAATAGTGACGCAACTTGGTGTGTTATCCCTTACACCAAGTTCTCGATTAAGGCGGGTTATGGCATTGTTTATGCTCCTCATTTGTGCGTTGATCGTACCTGTGGGTCTGTCGTCGGGCGCCATACCAGTAAGACCGTCCTCTGGCGACCCCGCTTCTCTGAGTAGGCCGTCTGGCAACTCTACAACCTGACCGTCGTCTCTCAACGTTGCATCCACGAGATTCCCATTGAGATGTCGTTGCACCAAGACCATCTCCGGTGGGGCTACCAGGATCCAGTTCTCTCCTTGTAGCTGTCTAACTACAGCCTTTGGCTTCCACTCCATGTCACCCTGGGGAGGATATGCTCCTGTTTCTGGTCCCTGTCTCGCTGCATTCGCGTTGCTCAGTGTACTGAGAGCGATTAGCACAGTGGCTGTTATAAAAGTTGCTTTCTTCATTGTTTCATCCTTTAACGGGTTTCATCTCGCTAGCAGCGTACCAGAGACTTTTCTGAAAGGCAAGTTATTTTTACCCAATATTTTATAACGAAAACGACATGACTGAATTATAGTTCCATCCGCAAGGATATATTTGCAAGCCAAGAGCATCTCCTCCTCTCCCTCCAGCATATGTGCGTGCAAAGCACCATATAAAAATGGTACTATGTTGGACGTTACATGACGGTCAGAGGTGGTTCGTAGTGGAATATGATCCATTAGCCCAGCACTTAATGGACGCCTTCAGGAAGCTGTTAACTACCTCCCGTGTGAGATTGTGGTAATCAACCTGAGAGCCATTACATTTATCAATGGGATTGCAGTGTGTGGGTTAGCCGTTGCAATGCTGATCCCGCTGATATTCGATATCTCCATCTCAACTGGAAAGTGCGTCGGTGTGTTCACGCCGTTGATCTTAGCGTGCACATTCCTAGGGGGCCTCGCGATTCTATCGTGCAAATCATCTGAGGAGATTGTTCTAACGAGGAAGGACGCATTCCTGCTTGTTGTATCACTCTGGTGTGTCACAGTAGTCACATGCTCGTTTCCATTCTATATCTACTCCGGCGTTAAGCTCCCCTTTATGTCCGCTCTTTTCGAGGCGGCCTCCGGAATTACGACAACTGGAGCTACGATATATCACGATATCGAAGCACTGCCGCGAGCACTAGTATTGTGGCGTTTCATATTGCACTTCATAGGTGGAGTTGGTATCGTAGCCATAGGAATCATCGCATTCCCGCTTATGAGGGTAGGAGGGATGCAGTTATTCCTAACGGAAAACTCAGATAAGTCCAAGAAGTTTTTCCCAAGGGTTTCGCAGATGGTGGGAGCATTTGTTGGAATATACACAGGCGTGATAATAGCCTTCGCCATCATGTTAAAGATGTGTGGTATGAATCACTTTGATGCGATTTGCCATAGCGTCTCCGCAATCTCCACAGGCGGGTTCTCCACGAAGAACGGAGGGATTGGTTGGTTTGGAAGTGGGGTCATAGAGTTGATAATGGCAAGTGCAATGTTCGTCGGAGGCTTAACATTCTTTGAAATCGTCAAATGCTTTAAGACGGGGCTCAGAGGCTTTTGGGGAGTACAGCAAACACGCGGCTACATAAAGATTGTAGCTCTGATGATAGCCGTCCCGATCATAGTGAGGATAGTGTTTGTGGAGGTAGAGCCAGACATCACAGTAATCTCAGATCAAATCTTCCAGGTGATATCGGCGATTACCACTACTGGGTATGACTCCTCAAAAAATTATATCCCACCGATTGTGCTGCTATCGCTTGCGGTTATTGGTGGGTGCTCCGGCTCAACATCTGGAGGGATAAAGATCTTTAGGGTTCAGGTATTGTACGCGATGGTCAAGCACCATATCAGCAAGGTAACGAGGCCCCTCGATGTGAGCGCCCCAAAGTACCAGAATCAAAGGGTAAGCAGCGAACTTGCAACGTCTGTAATAACGATGATAGCACTCATCGCCACTGTGTTCGTCGTAAGCGTATTCATCATCTGCGTAACCTCAAATTTCAAGTTGGGCGAGGGAAGCTACTCGGTAGTTTCGTGTCTATTTAACCTTGGGTACGATTCACAATTCTCAGCTCTCCCCGCTCTTCCGAAACTGGTATTAATCTGCGATATGATAATCGGCCGCCTCGAGGCAATCCCAATCTTCGTAATCCTGAGTAGGGGCTTCTGGCGGAGGTCGTTACCATGAGAGTGAGGAATCCGTCTGGAAACTACTTATGCCACTGGTCTATTGTAGCTTGGAAAAATATGTGATACCAAATCTCATAAATAATATGCTACAATCTGCGAAGGAGATTTTTCTGATTGGGTTAAGAGAGCAGACGATTCAATCTGTTTGCTATGTCAGTTATCTATCTTGTTATCTATGAGATTTGGTATGAGAGGTCTATTAGCTCGCCTTCTGCCTTAGGTTCGGCCACTGTGCTTCTTACCCTTCCTCTCCCACACTCTCCTCGCGCCATCAATGATTACTTTTTGTGAAGGCCTTGAGATGGCTAGGCTGTCATCAGGAACATCATCAACGATAGTACTTCCGGCTGCTACGATGGATCTGCTGCCGATTGTGAGTGGGGCGATGAGGGTTGTGTTGGATCCAATGAATGCGTCGTTACCAATGCTTGTCCTGTGCTTCCTCACTCCATCATAGTTACAGATAACAGTTCCAGCTCCGATATTCACATTGTGTCCTATGGCCGAGTCTCCAATGTATGATAGGTGCTTCGCCTTTGAGCCGGCTCCGATCGTCGAGCCTTTAACTTCAATGAAATTACCGACAGATGAGTTATGTTCGAGGGTAGATGAGCCTCTGATTCTGGCGAATGGTCCAACCGATACACATTCACCGATTTCGCAGTCTTCTATGTATGAGAATGCCTTTATGACAGCGCCATCTCCAATCCTAACATTTTTCCCGATCACGACATTTTGCTCTATGGTGACATCGCTTGCTATCACAGTGTCGTATGACATGAACGTGGATTTTGGATCTAGCAACTTCGTCCCAAGTGTCATAAACTTATCTCTGAGACGATTCTGCATAATCTCTTCTGCGGCTGCGAGATCGCCCATAGTGTTCGCACCGTGAAATGGTTGGTAGGCGTCGGCTGTTATTACACTTACTGATAGGCCAGCTAGGCGTATCATTCCCAGCACATCCGTTAGGTAGTACTCTCCTGTGGATTCGGACTTTTCAATCTGATGTATGAAGCGGCCCAGCACCTCGGTCTTGAATTTGTATATCCCAGTGTTGATGATGTGGCACTGTTTTTCTAAATCATTGGCATCTCTGAATTCAACGATTTTCACGAAGCGTTCGCCATCAATAATGACCCTCCCATACGGCATATGAAGTAGGTGAGGTGGTAATGTGGTAGCGATGAAGGTAGCGTCGGCATCACTCTCTAGTAAAGCCGCGAGATGTTGCTCCTCCAGAAGTGGGAGGTCTCCACATACTATAACTACGTTATCAGATGTTACGTGAGGAAGCGCTAGCTTAACAGCGCCGGCAGTTCCATCAGGCGGATCCTGAATAACGACACTTCCTCCATCAATCTCGTGATGCTCAATCGCTTCTGAGCCCACAACAATCAAGTTAATTGGATCGATGGCGTTTGTGACTACACGAGCTACGTGATCGATTATTGGTAGCCCTGCAACCTCATGTAGCACCTTCGGAATTGATGAGCGCATCCGCGTTCCGCGTCCCGCAGCCAAAATCACAACGTCTGTTACCATATCGAGAATACCAACATAATCTCCAGATGCAATTATAACTGAATCACGAAATCATACCAGACCGAAACGCCACCGTGGGGATGGCGTCTCTGTGAGTTGGTATGCGTACTGGTCGTTCATCGGCGTAGTTCCGTGATTGCGTAGTGCCTCCAGCTCTACCAATCTCGCTTACTAAGGTAGTCTATGTCCACCAAACTACGTACCCCAGGTTTGACGTAGCGTATGATGGGATTGGGGTAACTGGCTCTTATTGCTACGTGTCGCTCCAGGCGCCTCGCTTGGATGAGTAGCTCTAGTTGGGTCCCTTCGTATGTGCTCTGCAGCTCAGACGGGTCAAGTTCGTTGGCATAGATCGAGATCTCGTAGTTTGCCGTACCCGTAGCATACTCGAGGACTTCTGGTCCGTATACGAGCACAGTTGCGTACCGGATGCTCAGGCCATCGCAGATGTCCGATATATTGTGACCATCGCTTGGAAGTGGCGCGTTTATGCCGGATGGGTCGGGTTGTCCGGGCAGCGGCCTGCTAAGTAGAGATCGCTCAACATATTGTCCGTCTTTTGTCCCCTCTATCCTGATGCAGTACGATGGTGGTGTGCCCATTTCTATGGGGAGCTTATTGTAGATGAAGGATTCCCATCCAGCTCCCGGATCCCATATGCATTGATCTATACGGTTTGCAGTGACCGCCTGCATAACCCTCAACACCAGAGCATGCAATCCCAACTCCTCTGGTATCTGTCTCATAACTGGTCCAATCTTAGCTGCTATGTTATAGAGTATCAAACTCGACATCATCGATCCGTCCTGCAAGCTGCTACTACCACCAGATGATGCCTCATGAGTCACAGGCTCCCTTGCAACCATCCTCACTGCTTGCCTTCTTATCTGGAGTTCTCCCACTGCGCCTTGTCCTACTCTCGGTGCATCCGTATCAGCAGCCTCCTGTATGTGCTCTGCTACTGCAACTAGCCCTGGATCCGTTGCCTCGATCGCTGCCAGGTACCCGAACTGCTCTAGCTCTGGTTGTGCTAAAGGATCGAAATCTCCCCGCATCCACTGGACTCCAAAGGTTGTTCTGACCCCTATATCCTCTGCATACTGGAGTTCACGGAGTGCTAAGCGGTATGCTGTATGAGCTTCCGGCCCTGTAAGTGTTGGGTCTAGTCCATGCTTGAATGTATGGGTTGGGGTTTCAACGTTGTGTAAGCAGTATAGCCAGCACTGTGGGATACCAAGATCTGTCTCATACTTCACCAGCTTCCATGCCCAATCTCTCACATCTGGATCAACTAGAGGGTTGAAGACTACCGAGGTATTCCTTCCAGCATACAACCCATCATTAGCCTTGTTCTGGACTGTGCAGAGTGTTATGTAGAGTTCTAGATCTGCCATAGGGGTAGTGTATGCTAGGCATTCCTGGGCTGCTCTAGTCATAGCTTGCTGGGTTAGTAACGCATTATAGAGCTTGTGATATAGGCCAGTGTGACCTACATATCCAGTACTATCTCTAGATTGCATAGCTGGGTGACCTAGTAGTCTGGCATACTCATCTAGTCTCCTCTCGATCTCCTCAAGTCTCTCTATTACACACCTTGGTTCTGGTTGAGGTTCTTCACCTTGTGGACCAGTTAGTGTCTGATCTATATGTTTCAGCAGAGGTGATGTATCTACATTGGCTGCTGGTATGTCTAGGCTTCTGATTGCTTCAAGAATGTCTTCCTGTGTTTTGAAGACAGTTCTGGTTGGGACTTTTCTCTCAACTAAGGACTCTCTCTCTCTCTCTAGAACTCCAGGCCTCACAGGCTATTAGTCCTAGAATGAGTGTTGATGTTACAAGTTTGCTTTTCATGTGTTTCCTCCCCTTAGAGGATATAAGATTCTATAAGTA
>JAIRZU010000006.1 GCA_031267075.1 Holosporales bacterium | reverse complement strand
GTACTTGAACAAGCTTCATCAACTAGCCTGGTAAATGTCTCCATGTGATATGAGGCATACATAAGCGAAATAGAAAGACTTGACATTTCACTCCATTTCACAGTATAATGCACAGCGTAGACTCAACAATTCACAAAGAGGAACGCAATGAAGAAACAAGCAATAGTACCGATGGTAGTAATGGCGTCAACTGTTATCATCCAACCAGCGGCCAGCATGGTCGAGGAACACAGAGACCAGCAGGGACTCGATACACCAGTTGTCGAGCACATGGCAGAGCAGCCTGGAGGCGGACAAGGAATCAACCAAAACAACGTAATTCCCCCTGCCCCGGAACAGCGCCCCCCGAAACCACCAAGAGAATGTCCCGAAGGCATGGACAAAGCTACCTGGTGCCGTCAGTGGCGTGAATACGCCGGCGCACGCCTAGGACGTCGGCCTGGAGACCCCCTAGACATAATAGCAGGGATGCTAGCTCGCCGTGACGATACATGCTCCGACTCCGATGGCTCCGACGAAGTAGCAGCAGAGATACTGGTTCGCCGCGACGGTGTGCGCCTTAGCTCCGATGATTCTGACGAAGAGGAAGATGGTGATTGGTAGCCAACTCACAACACAGGAGGAAGTAGCCTATGCGCTACTTCCTCTCGAAGACACGACTGCGCCGGCGATTATCAGGGCGGCTCCGGCGAGGGTTACTATCTCCGGCACCTGCCCGAAAAACATGAATCCAAACAGTGTCGCGAATGGGAGCTCGGTGTATCTGATGGGGCTTAGGACTGAGGCGTCTGTCGCTCTATACGCCAGGAAGATGCACAGCTGAATTACGTTGGCTCCAAGCCCAAGTAGAACAATTAGCCCAAGCTCCCGCATATTCGGAGTAACCCAGCAGAGCGGCACAAACATTCCGGATAAAATAGTGGTGTACAGGCCGAAGTAGAACAGCATCGTCAGAGTATGCTCCCTCAGATTGACCATCCTCTTTATCATGGTGTTCATGACCGCAAACAGGAAAGCTGCGAATGTCGGGATCAGCGCCATGGTATTGATATTACCGGCCTTCGGGCGGCACATGAGCAGGAGGCCAACGAACCCAACTACCGTAGCGATAATTGAACATGGGCGGATTTTCTCCTTTAACAGGATAGCAGAAAGCGGTAACATAAACAAGGCCTCAGAGAAGAGGATCGTAGTGTTCTCTGCAAGCGACATCACATTCACGCTGATGCAGCAGAGGCCAAGCGCTATCGCTCCAAGGCTCCCACGCCAGATGTGCTGACTGTGCATACTAGATTTGAAGAGATTTCGTTTGTGACACAGCATCGGAATGAGCACGACAATCAACGAGAATAGGAATCTAAAGAATACTATCTCAAGCCAGTGGAGTCTTTCTCCGAGAAGCTTCATGGCAACATCATTGAGCGTTCCCGTGAGGTATATCAACACCGCGAAGAAAATCCCCTGATGTGTCCCGCATTTTGAAAACCAGTTAGACATAGAAACTTTCTTACAGAGGATAAATTATGAAGATGGCCTACTAGATGTGCTTAAAGATGATAGTGCCATTCGTACCTCCAAAGCCGAATGAATTGCTCATTGCATAGCGGATCCTCCTATCCTGAGGGGTCAGTGGAGTCAGGTTCAAATCGCACCCATCATCCGGATTCTCAAGATTCAAAGTCGCTGGCGCTACTCCATCCCGTATTGACAGTAGGCAGATGATTGCCTCGACTGCTCCAGCCGCTCCCAACAGATGCCCCATATGAGATTTCGTTGAGGAGATGTTGATGTTCTCGGCATTGTGTCCAAACACATCCTTGATAGCTTTCACCTCTGCGACATCGCCGTGTGGTGTCGAGGTTCCATGTGCATTAATATAGTCGATGCTCCCTACATCGATACGCGCATCATCGATTGCGTTTTTCATTGAGAGGGCGGCACCGGATGCATCTGGGCGTGGAGCAGTAATGTGGTAGGCATCGCACGATGCACCGTACCCAACTATTTCTCCATAGATCTTACAACCCCTGCGCTGTGCGGATTCTAATGCTTCTAGGATGAGAACACCTGCTCCCTCGCCTACAACGAACCCATCCCGATCTCTATCCCATGGTCGCGATGCTGCTTCTGGGCGGTCATTGAATCCTGTCGATAATGCTCTAGCAGCGGCAAATCCAGTTACCCCTAATCGGCATACTGCGTGCTCCGCTCCTCCGGCTACCGCGAAATCAACGTACCCATCGCGGATCGATCTGAAGGCTTCTCCAATGCTGTGAGTCCCAGAGGTGCATGCAGATACTATCCCGTAGTTAGGACCATAGAATCCATGACGCATCGCCACATGACCAGAAGCTAGATTAATCAACACAGACGGGATGAAGAACGGACTGACTCGCCTGCCTCCGTTTGTAAGGAGAGTGACGGATGTATCGTAAAGTCCAGATACGCCGCCGATTCCAGAGCCGATAGTGACTGATGTCTTTCTCCTTTGCTCATCGGACAGGTCTTGTAGCCCTGCATCAGCGATGGCTTGGGCGGCAGCAGCTACGGCATAGACTATAAACTTATCGACCTTCCGCTGTTCCGATGGAGGCATATAGATGTCAGGATTAAACTCACCACCATCACCACACTTCACTTTGCCGGCGATCTTCACGGCAATATCACTAGCGTCAAATGTATCGATGATACCTATGCCGCTCCTTCCGTTTAGGATACCATCCCACATCGAATCTACGGCCGGGCCGAGTGGGGTTACTGCCCCGATTCCAGTTACAACTACCCTCCTTTTCAAGGCAGCTCCTAGCTCTTCTTGATAGAATCTAGGTACTTGACTGCATCGGATACAGTAACTATCTTCTCCGCTGCATCCTCTGGAATCTCGCAGTTAAAAGCTTTTTCGAGCTCCATAATAAGTTCAGCCTGCTCCAGGCTATCCATTCCAAGATCATCCTTAAAGCTTGCAGTATCAGTAATCTTACCGGCTTCAACCTTCAGGTTGCTGACCATGATCTCCTTAATCTCATCGAAAGTACTCATCGGGTTCCATAACTCCTTTTTCAGATTGTACTCCATAGGCGCTGATTCTACCAAATAAGCAGCCGCAGAGTCAAATGTTTCAAATCTGTTCGAGTTTATGGTTCGCTGTGTTTCTTAGCCATTTGCCGCTTCAGTTATTTCTGCCAGCTTGTAATGACAGCACCATTCGGGCCATACAGATGGTTCAGCGATTCGTCTAAGAACGTCTTGCGTTGTGCGTACCGCCTTGCCATTTCCTCAATCGCTAATGCTAGGATTTCTTTGTTGAACTGTTTCTCTGCGCTCTCGATGATAGAGGCTACCTTATTCGGTAGATCTGAGGCTGATTCATTTTTCTCAGAGTGAACTATCCCGGCCCCTACTAGATTCATTGCTGCATCGACCTGTTCAACATTCCCATCCGTCATCTTCATTAGTGCAGTGACTAAGGTATCTATCGCCAGCTCAACAAGCTTAGCTTGTTTCTCTGATAACACCTTCTTTCCACCGTCATCATCCACCGGTTTCTGCGGAGGTACGCTCCCAGTAGGTTGTTGAGACTGAGACTGTTGTCCTCCACGCCTCGGCCGCTGCTGCATGGGGGCATTCCAGTTAGGCTGCTGGAATTGTTGCTGAGGCTGGAACTGCTGGCCACCACCGTACTCCATCTGCTGTTGCTGGTATGTAGGTTGTGGTTGCTGTGCATATCCAGTAGATTGGAGTTGCTGTTGAGGCTGGGGCTGTTGCCTCCCATACATCATCTGCTGTTGAGGTATGTATGCGGGTTGCTGCTGGCCCTGGGGTGCTCTTCCATATCCCACCGGTTGTTGTGGCGTCATGTATGCACTAGGCTGCTGTGGTATGTACGTAGGTTGCTGAGGCTGCTGCCCCACAAATCCCCCATGCCGCTGTTGTGGTATATATGCAGGATGCTGTTGTTGGAGTTGAGGCCGAGATTGTTGTCCTCCACGCCTCGGCTGCGGCCTCCCATACCCCATCTGTTGCTGGAGTTGGACTTGTTGCTGCTCACCGTACCGTGCTCCCTGCTGTTGTAGTGGTGCATACCCAGTAGGTTGCTGCTGGCCACCGTACCGTGCTCCCTGCTGGCGCTGTGGGGCGTTCCAGTTAGGTTGGGGGTTGTAGCCGGGCCAGGCCTGGGGTTTTCGGTATGCCACTACTTGACCGTCTGGGTTACTGCTTCTTTGATCGTGGATTGCTGGCGGGGGGACGAACCGGGGTTCATCGGATGCCACCTTTTGATCTCCCGGCAACTGGTGTGATTTGGGCCCAAGACGTGTCACCGTCCATACTTTACGCTTCTGCATTTCATCGCCGTAATCCTTCAGCTTCGCCTGCGCAGCTTCGTACTCTGCGTACAGTCTCTGGATCAGATCCTTAAGGCTCTCGTTGGATTCGAGTGTCTCATTGAGAGAGGTGCTCAGGTCGTCGATCAGCATCAGAGTTCTAAGCTCGGCCTCCCCACACGCTTTGATCGTAGCATCGTACTTGGCCTGTGTCTGCCTGGCTTTACTCACCTCTTCCTTAATCTTGGCCGTGAGCTTCATTATGATTATCTTGCTCTTGTTCTCCAGCTGCCGCTTCTCGGCCTCGAGAGTGGTGAGGTCAGTTTGTAGCTCGTCCAGCTTGCTTAGCATCCTAAGCTCAGACTCCTGGCAGTTGATGATGACATCGTTTAGATGCTTCTTTTCAGCCTCGGTCTTGGCGTGTAACTCAGCTTCCTTCTGCTGGGCCAGCGTCTCTGCATTCTTCATATCCTGTAGCTGAGTCTCGAGGGAACTCTTGAGTCGGATCAC
Source organism: Holosporales bacterium (assembly GCA_031267075.1). GTDB lineage: Bacteria > Pseudomonadota > Alphaproteobacteria > RUG11792 > RUG11792 > JAIRYU01. The sequence goes on along the minus strand of JAIRZU010000006.1, from coordinate 5,012 downwards.
CTCAGCTTTCAAGGTTTCGATATCGGCCTTGTATGCCTCTTCAGCAACAACAGATTTCTCTTTCATATCCGCTGCTTCCTGCTGTATCTTCACTAGCTCTTCAACCTTCTGATTGAGCTGATTGGCGCCTTCTGCAATCTCCTTTTTGAGCTGCTCACTTTCCTGGGCGTGGTTGCTCTTCAGCATTTCAAGCTCGCGCTGAGCTGCTTCACTATGCTGCTTCTGCGCTTCCTCAGCTGCCTTTATCTGCTCACCAAGCGTGCTCTTCTCTTTCTCACTGTTGGCTAGATTACCGCGCAACGTTGCGATGGTATTATCGAGAGCGCTTTTCTCCTGCTGCGCCTTACTGATGGCGTCGTTCCTCTCTTTCTCAAGCTTGATTATCTCTTGCTTACTGGCGGCGAGTGCATCGGCTGCTGCCTTGATTGTCTTCTCCGAAGAGGCTTTGGTGTCGTTCTTCTCCTGCACGGTCTTATTGAGATTGGCCTGTATGGTTTTCAGCTCATTCTGCTTCGTAGCAAGTTCGTTGTTCACTCTCGTGAGGTCTACACTGATTTTGGCGGCCTTGCTTTCCGCTTCCCTCTTATTGCTGTCTACCTTCACCAGCTGATTCGCTACCGCACTTACCTCTGCTCGTGACCTGTCAAGGGCGGCCCGGTTTTGCTGAGACTCACTCTCCCATTTCCTCTTCTCAGCTTCATGCGTACTTCTTGTAATGAAGGCTGAGGCATTCTGAAGGACCAGCAAAAATATAGCTGGCAGCACAGGCAACAGTCTTATCAACCCACTACCAGCGCTACGCGTTATGTATGGCTTACCGGAGCTCCTGCATTCCTGATTGGTTATGTGAGTCGTGCCTACCGTCATCTAGTTCATTGTCCTTCCATATCACACGTTGCTACTGGGGGTACGCAGCTGCAGGGTCCGGCATCTCTTGCACGTCAATTCGCACCTGTATTATTTTGCCGGACGGTAGCCTAATGTTGCTTATATTTACCCCAGATCCTCCTAGGCCGCCCTGCCCATTCGGTTGCGGACCATTCTGAGGAGGTTGTCCCTGTGGCCTCCCTCCATTGAGTGGACTGTAATTTGCTGGTGGCGGAGGCAGTCCTCCTGGTACTCCCCCATTCGGAGCGTACTGTTGCTGCCGCATACCTGGGATGTGGGATATTCCCTGCGGTTGCGGGCCACCGAATTGGTTGTTCTGCTGGGGGGACATGCCCTGTTGTTGAGGGTATCCTCCTTGGATCATAGGATTCGCTCCATACTGCGGTTGCTGGCCACCGACTTGGCCGGGCTGCTGAGGCATACCCTGTTGTTGGGGATATCCTCCTTGCATCACACCATTCGGACCATACTGTCGCTGTTGCATACCTGGGATGTAGGATACTCCTTGTTGTTGCTGGGCACCGAATTGGTTGTTTTGGAGAGGTACACCCTGTGACAGCACCTCTCCATTCGGACCATTTTGCGGAGACATGCCCTGTGGGGTTTCGGGCTGAGATTCTCCTTGACCCACTTTTGGTACATCACCGAGGCGAACAATGAGCCCCTGCTTCCCAGCTAATTCAGGTGGGAATTCGAAGCCAGGAGGCGGAATATGTACCTCGCCACCAGCTACCATCACAAGCCGATTCTGATCCTGCTGCTCTGCTGGTGCACCACCTGCTACTGGTGGCAGCCCATCAGTCTGCATGTTATTTATCGTTGGGGAGCCCTGTGTATCAGCCGCAGGAGTTCCAGTGTTTGGAGCTGCTACCGCTGGTGTAGCGACTGCTCCTGCATTGGGCGATTGTGCAGCACCAGCAGCCGCCGGTGTATTTCCAGCCGTAGCAGGAGTGGAGTTCGCCGCCGCATTGCCCGCATTATTCCCTGCTGGTGGATTAGCTGCCGGTGATGGATTGGCCCCCACAGCAGCAGCGATCTCGTTAACCAGAGTTGCTGCCGTTTTCTCTCCGCCTGCTGCCGCAGCCGTCGTTCCGGCTCCAGCTCCAATTGCTACGCCAGTGCTCGCTATAGCTCCGACCACTAGGTAGCTCAAATGTTTTTGTATTAGTCTCATCAGTTATGTCACTCCTCCCCGCACGCTTACTAAGCCTTAAAACCGAGGCTTTTTCAGCTTCCTATGTTAAATTATAAAAAAAGAATGTTAATTTTCCGTTAATCTCTATAAAATTTTTTCATCCCATTTTAACTAATTTAGCATTAAGCTTGCTTTGGCATGATTGTTCTTGTTTCAGAACCTTGGCATGAAAAAGTTTATTAGTTACTACCAAGATGAGCTCAGCCTCCTCAGGAAAAAGGGAGGGGTGTTTGCCAAGATACACCCGGATGTAGCCGCTAACCTCGACATCAAGAATGGAGAGTCATCAGATCCGCACACTGAAAGGATCATCGAGGCTGTTGCTTTCATGGCCGCCAAGATACACCAGAAGATTGATGATAATGCTCAAGAGATAGCTGGCCACTTGCTTTCGGCGTTGTATCCTAACCTCGTCAACATTTTCCCACCGTGCAGCGTTGCTAGATTCGAGGCGAGCGGCACTATGCTGCCTCCAGAAAAAGTATCCATACCTAGGGAAACAGACTTATTCGTCACATCCAAAGAGGGGGTAGAGTGTCTCTTTAAAACCATATATCCCCTTAACCTCTATCCAATCACAATTACGGATGTGGGCTTAGTTAGGACGGCCAGTCACTCAACCGGCACAGAGGGGTGGCATATCAAAATCGACATATCAAGCAAGGTGAAGCCACTTGAAAAGATAACCCTCTCCGACATGCTGTTCCACATAAACTCGGAGATCACCGATGACGCGTTACTAATATACTCCGCCATATTCTCAGACCCAAACAAATCAGTCTACCTCATGATCAACGGCCAGCGCATAGAGGTGAATCCCAGGAACATCGTTCAGTGCGGCTTCTCTGATACAGAGTCCGTTTGTCCAGTCCCTAGATACTCAACTAACTCCCTCCAACTCTTCCAGGAGATGATGCACTTCCGACGCAAGTTCATGTTTTTCAGAATTACCGATCTCGACAAATTGATCGTCGGCTCTGGGCTGACAGAGATTACTGACATGTCGCTCTTCATAGGGATCAGCCTTTCGAATAAACGATTGCACCAGATCGTAGACTCCAGTGCTATCATGCTAAACGCCACTCCGATCGTTAATCTATTCAAGGTCACATCCGACCCTTTCCGCTTCGATGGGACAAAACCGAAGTACCTCCTGTGGGCGGATCAGGTGAGAGATCGCTCGATAGAAATCCACTCGATCACTGAGATGCATATGATAGACAGCGGCACGAAGGATGACATGATCGTACAGCCATATTTCGCGCTGTCTGTAGATGCTGATACCAACATCACACACGACGTATTCTGGCTGGCCAGTAAGGATCTATCAGAGGCAAGAAACCTGGATGGGTTCGATACCTACATCTCACTGGTTGATACGAAAATGAATCCCTGGGATGTGTACGACTCGATCGTCTATGCAAAGACACTATGTACGAATAGATTCGAGGCGCGAGACATACCGACACATTCAAAAATGACTGCTGGGTCTATGGAGACGGCTGGGTACTCCGGGAGCCTCCTATACAACGTATCCCTTCCAGTTTCATTCCAAGAGAATTTCACTATGCTCTGGGAGTTGGTGTCGCAGCTCTCTGCACTCCACATCTCAATAGCAGGTTCGCATAACATGCTTTCTGCTGTCAAGAAGTTTATGGCAATCTTTGAGGGAAGCCACAAGTCGAGCACGGACTGGCTAGCTAATGTAGTAGACATCAGTATCACAGATATCGTCCGCAGATTCGGTAATGACGCCTGGAGAGGCTTCGTCAGAGGGCGCGAAATTTCAGTATCAACAAAGGAGGAGAACGGCGCCCCCATTAGTTACTTTTGCTGCTGCATCCTCAACCAGTACCTCTCCTCAATAATCTCACTGAACTCATTCATCCAGCTGAAACTGATGTCAAGCCTATCAGGGAAACCCATAGCTACATGGCTCCCAACATCAGGCCGCAGTGAGCTAATGTAGGCTCTAACCTAGCGATCCACTGAAGAGGGCTGCTCCTGTTCCGTCCCGTTGCAGATACATGTGCCACGGAATGCTGAGTGGGTGATCAGTCCGGGGCTACCCCGCATTGTCTCGAAAATTTCTTGCTGTTCTGGGAGAAGTTGTTTGAAGACCGCCGCTATGATTTCTTCTGGCGCCCTACCATATTCTTTTGCCATCCGTTCTATTGTATTGTCCATGAGGGTTGTACTTTGGAAGGAGTACATTCCATAATTCTGCATAGCAGCCTTGATAGCGCGCATGTAACCGGAATCTGCGAAGAGCCCAGCCGGAGGTGAGCGGCCTTCTTCCATGGCTTGAGTTACTGTTCCTAGCAGCATTCCAATCGCTAACAGCTTCAGTAGCTTCATTGATCTGTTTCCTTTCAAATTCCAGTGATTCAGCGTATCGTCTCATCTATAACGCTCATCATACTGAAGCAAGAATCTGTCGTCAACCACTGGGTTCTGCTTTGCTCCGTTGATGCTCTTCTGCTACCTCAGGTATTTTGGCTTGTGTTGCTGTTGTTTTGTTCGGTTGATACCGTATGCTGCTTGCCTATTACGTGGCGTTCTGGAGGTATTACGGCAGAGAATGCATCCCAATTATCCGTGTAAAAAGTGCAGTTCAAATGTTTCAATTTGTCGTAAAATCTTCTAAATGTTTCAATATCACGATTGCCTCTACCCCAGCTGATACACTTCCTGGATATCACCAGATATCTCAGGCATCTCAACACTATCTGCATACTCCTTAACCCAGTTCATTACCGTTGTGTGTGAGACGTGAAACACTTTTGTGGCAAGGAAGTTGAAGGATGCTTTGCACATAGCACACAGTAGTACAGCAAGGGGTTTTCTGGGGTCATTGAGCTTTCTTCTTCCATCACCATCTATGAAATTGTAATTGCAGTCTTTACATAGATACCGCTGCTTCCCTCGA
>JAIRZU010000044.1 GCA_031267075.1 Holosporales bacterium | reverse complement strand
TATATAGAGGAACAGAGTGATGATGAGACATTTAAGATATGGGATAAGGATTCATCCTTGGTGTAGATGTCTTTTAAGAGATGGACAAACCACCGGCTTTAGCCGGTGAGTTGTTGTTTGGGATTCCTCCCTTAAAGGTTATATCTCTAGATACATGATACAGGGGAAGGGTTAAAGAATAGTTAACGGAAGAGATTATTTTAAGGGATGATTTAGGAGTAGCTATGGATCAGGAAGGTGACGGAGAGTTAGTGAAGAAATCTATTAAGACAGTTACCCTAGGCTGCAGGTTCAATTCCTACGAGTCTGAGGTTGCTAAGGCGATGTTGGAGGAGGCGAAGGCGGACTCTGATATCGTTGTGATTAACACCTGCTCTGTTACTCACGAGGCGGAGAGGCAGTCCAGGCAAGCCGTCAGAAAAGCAATCCGCGAGAATAGGTCGGCAAAGATAATCGTTACTGGGTGCGCGGCTAAGACATCATATGAGTATTTCAAGGCTTTGGATGGTGTCCATAAGATCATCCAAAACGATGAAAAGCTGGATATCGGCTCATATGCTACTGTGGTGCATCCTGATGATAATGATGATAATCCCACCGAGAGTGCCGCACGTAATCCCATCTTTCGAGATCGAATCAGGGCCTTCTTGCAGATCCAAAATGGCTGCGATAATTACTGCACCTACTGCATAGTCCCAATAACGAGGGGGCCTCCAAGGAGTCTCCCCATCAAGGATATCATGTTGCAAATCGAGGCGTCACTAGTAGCAGGCTGTAAGGAAATCGTACTTTCTGGAATTGATATAACATCGTATGGGAGAGACCTAGCCGGCCCCGTCCTAGCCGATGTGATCGAGACTGTTCTGAAGGAGTTTCCGGATGTTACCAGGCTGAGAATCTCATCGCTAGATCCACACGGAATCGACAACAGGCTCCTCGGATTATTCACAGGAGAAAGCAGGATCATGCCGCACCTTCATCTTAGCATACAATCCGGAGATGATACAGTGTTAACTTCAATGAGGAGGAGGCATACGAGAGATGACGTAATAACACTATGCCAGAAGATACTAGACCTTCGCCCTGATGTCGTCCTCGGGTGTGATCTCATCGCCGGCTTCCCAGCTGAAACAGAAGCTATGTTCCAAAACACCATGAGCCTCGTGGATGAGGCGCACCTCACTCTGCTCCACGTATTTCCATACTCCCCACGAACTGGGACAGCTGCAGCTAACATGATACAGCTTCCGAGGGAAGTTGTACTGAAGCGCGCAGAGATACTGAGGGAGAAGGCCATCGCTGTGAAACATAAGCTGTTTAAGACGCTGGTAGGGACGACAGTGCGTGGGATACTAGAGAAGTTTGCAGATGGGATTTGGTATGGGAAAACTGACTCATTCATTCCATTCCGCTTCAGTCAGCTATCCCATCAACAGCTCTCACCAGGTAGCGTAATCACTGCGCTCGTCACAGGTTTCAATGACCAAGAGGGTCTTGTCGTGGATGATATGATGAGCTTCGACACGTCCTAAGTTCAGTATAAAAAGTGATCTGCCACGATGGTACGTCATCTGCTTGCAATAATCCAGTCCTGAAGACTCAGAGGGAATCAACAACCGAAGATAGTTATGGTACAACAATCGCTGCCTGCCTCTATTTCGCGTTCAGAAAACCACGCAGCAGACAGCTTGATCTTACGCATTTACCAACCCGTCCAATTCTCAGCGCCTAGATGGTGCGAAATCCTGGCCCTTCGATGAGGCGCGTAAGACACTAAAGCGCGCGTACAGGCCAGTTACGGCATAGCCAGAAGCTACCGGGAATGAGCCTAGAGCTCTAGTGAGAGGAGTTAGGGCTGTTACGTTCAGTTGCTCCAAGGTGTTGGAGCAGGGTGCCAGTAATCTTCAGCACCTGGACTGTTATATAACACGATTGCGTAACTGCCCTTAGAGAAGGTTTGGTTAAGCATTTGGGTTATGGTAGTATCTGGGCATTGACCCGCGTAGCTGAGGACTTGTTGAAATTTCCCGTACTTGCCTGACTTGGTGTCGAATGGATTCTTGATGGCTTGGAGGTATGCTGGTTGTGGCGTTAGGGACATATCAAGCTCAGCTGCACTGTATGTAACTAGTGCTAACTCGGTAACGGAGCCAGCTTTCCTCACTTCTTGTAGAACGCCTTTGTGCGCGAGTTCAAGTTCACCATCGTCACTGCACCCAATGCCGCCAAGGGTTACTGGATCGGTATAGCTTAACACCTCGAAGATTGCATCTTTCTTGACTTCATTCTGCATGGTATGTGCCCACATTGCGACGAGCTGGCCAGTGCTCGTAGTGCCTCTCATCATGCTAATGGTATTCGTTGCCAGTAGCTGTGCGCTTCCTTTGTTTAGTCTCGTCCAGCATGCTCTCGTCCTTAATGGACTCATCATTTCTACGCGTTCTGTGGCGTCTCTCAGCATGAGGATCATCATCGTTTCCTTCCACTCGTAGGGAATTGGGTTGTTTACCGACAGTTCCTCAACAAACTGTAATATGATCGAGGTTGTGACTGACCACGGTCCATTCGCTATGTTGCTCACCGCCCGTTTTATCTCGCTAGTCTGCTCATAGAGCCCTGTTGCCTGAACTATTCTAGATGAATCTTCAGGCAGGCTTGATTCTATTGTATATTCCTCACTTCCAATTGCTCCTCTGATTGTTGCGAGGCCAGTAGCAGGATCAGTAAGTGTACTATCTATCCAATCCACTCTTGCTTGAAGAGCATTCATCCCACCAAAGAGTGTTGCCTGTTTATCTCCAACTGAGGACTCTCTCTCTCTCTAGAACTCCAGGCCTCACAGGCTATTAGTCCTAGTATGAGTGTTGATGTTACAAGTTTGCTTTTCATGTTTTCCTCCCCTTAGAGGATATAAGACTCTATAAGCAGGTTAGCATGTGAAAGGTTAAAATTTCGTTAACGGAAGAAATTATTTTGCACATGGGCGTAAAAATAATTTGCCTCTCAGGAACATATCATCCTATCATAAACATGTGAAAGGTTGGATTTGGGGTTAGGTTAGCCTTTTCACTACCTGTTGGATTGCTGTCCCAAAGTTCGGGATTATGTACCCATAGACATTTCCCTCTCCGGCTTCGTTGGCTTTCTGTTGGATTATGTCGAGGAGCATTCCGTTTGTCCCTGTTACGATCATCGTCCCACCACTTGAAGTTACATTACTGGCTAGACGTTTCAGCATAGTCATCCCTTCGCCGTCGAGGTACGGCACGTTTTTAAAGTAGATTATTAGGACGTTCGACGACTTGCCATTGCGCTCCATGGCCTCCTCGATTATCCCTGCTATGTTTAGGAGCAGCACGTTCGTCACCTGGATGACCTCAACCCGCTCGAGTATGCTGCGTGGGAGTTTCATAGAGTTGCTGATCCTGTTCTTGTTGGCCATGAATTCTTCGACCACGAGGTCGTGGTTCTTCACGCTCTGCACGGTAGCATCCTTTATGTTCACCATCCTCTTAGCGAAGAACATGTTGGATATCGTGAATCCGACTATCGCGGCTGGAATGAATCCGAAATACAGGGCCAGCAGCATTGTGACCCAGAAGACACAGCTCTCACGTGACCTTGGGTTCAGGTACTGTGTTATGCGTAGCCTTCCGAGCTCGGCGATGGTGTACACTATTAATAAACACGACAAGCAGTTGATTGGGAGGTATCTCAGGATGATGTCTCCGTACATCACAGCGTACCACGCCATCGTTGCGATTATGACGATCGGAGTTATGGTTCTCGCTCTGAATGCGACGTTCGTGAGTGATAGTGGAACATCAGGTGCGACGAATAGGCCACCGCATGCGACAGATGCGAAGTTTGCGGCTCCCGTTGCTATCAGCTCTGCGTTGTGCTGAATCTTGTTGTCACCCGTCATGCTCGACACAGCGTTCGTTGCGAAGCACGTCTGCGTTGCGATTATGAGGGCTATCGCGAATGAATAGGTGAGGACATTTGATAGAACTGTTTGTGGTGGAAGCGTCTTTGCTATCGTGGCGATGCTGTCGAACGCCCCTTGGCTGACTAGTTCCTTGCCGACCGTTTTAATTTCGGCCAGCATTGGAATTAGGCCCGTGTCGGTGAGATAGGTAACTGCAGCTCCGAGGACTAAATATATCAGATAGGGTGCGGCTCCTCGGATGAAAATTTTTAGGAGTACGAGTGGAGCGAGGTAGGCAAGAGCCGTAGTCACCGTGTTGACATCGAGGCTCGAGATAGTGGAGCTCATTTGTCTGGCGCAATCGATTAGGTCATGAATTGTTTGGGAAGCAGCTGGACTGGTTAGGTATTGGATCTGCGTCATAGCGATCACAGCTGCAACATATGCTGTGAGTGCTGCGATGAACGATCTAGCAACGTGTTTCACGGTGTCGTTCAGCCTCAGCATTCCGAACATTATTAGCATTATGGCAGCGAAGGCCGCAGCCACCAACAGCCCTTTGTACTGGTATTTCGTGAGCACATCTAAAGCTAGAACTGCCACAGGCATTGATATTGTGCTGATCTGGTATTTTGACCCGCCAAGCAATGCGCCCACTGCTGCTGCAGCGCCGAAGGACAGCACCCCCTGCGTAGGGGAGAGACCGCAGAAGAATGCTAGTGCCATGGCTATTGGAGTGGCAAGCAGGAATATCCTCAGCCCTGCGATGATGTCATTGACTAGCCCGTAAGTTGAGTATTTTTGGGTATATAGATTAAGGAAAGCCGGGCATAAACCAAGCTGTCTGACTAGCCCTATGATACTTGTTATTTTTCTCGATACATCCACGTCTGTGCATAGCGACATAACCACTCCACCTATCATTTTAAATTTAAATAGTTAATTAAAAGTTAAAAACAATTTATTTTTTATGCTAGATGCATGAAATTATGCATCGCTCCCCACGACATTTGGGGATATTTTGTTAGTTTTGCCTTTAAACAACAACTAACCGGCTAAAGCCTGTGGGTTGTCCTTCTCTTAAAAGTCAACCGTATTTTTATCTTCGCGTGCATGAGCTAAGAATGTGTGGGTAACCTTACAGGTTACCCACCACATCCTTGCTCACAACAACCTCATCAATAAATCTCCTCACCACTAAAGTCGTTGCGTAAGCCCAGTGGTATGCATATTTGTAGATTTGGCCCCCACAAGAAGATTGAGACCAAAGATGGAATTGGACAACCTTGTATGGGGATATGTTTGTGGAATGCAAATTATTTTTACGCCCATATGTAGTAGCTGGTATGGTATGTTGTGAGGCAAGAGAGTGCGCATGGTCGCACAGCAATGGCATATTGATATGACAAATGTCATCTCTCATTGAGAAGCACGTTGATGAGTTGGGGCGGTTTGTTGCCAAGCATAGAGATAGGAAAGTCCGATATTTAATCAGAAAGATCAACGAGGTAACGCTGTGTGAAATTCACCGTAGCATGCCGGGCAAAAAATCTGCTGGGCTAGATCGGATCAGCAAACAGGAGTACGGTATGAATCTCAGGAAGAACGTGAGATTCCTGCTACAGAGAATACGTAGCGATTCGTACTATCCCAAGCCATTGAAACGTGTGTACATCCCAAAACATGGAAATCGGCTGAGGCCTCTTGGGATTATGTGTTACGAGGATAAGGTAGTTGCATCCAACATTACCAAACTCCTATCTGCCATTTATGAACAAAAATTCATGCCATTTTCATATGGGTTTAGGCAGAACCGCAACTGTCACGACGCCATATTAAAACTGAGGGCAATCATCATGGGGAGGTCTGTGAATTACATAGTTGAGGCGGACATAAAGTCATTCTTCGATACGATTAATCATGGTTGGCTGATTGGGTTTTTGGAGAGAGATATCGCGGACAAAAAATTTATCAGACTCATCACAAGGTTCCTGAATGTCGGAACGGTGGAGAATGGAAGGCGTACCGATGCGCATCTTGGGACTCCGCAAGGCAACACAATATCGTCGACCCTCGCCAACATCTACCTTCACTACGTTCTGGATCTGTGGTTCAAACAAACCGTCCAAAAGCGCTGCCGTGGAAAGGCTCTGATTGTCAGATACGCCGATGATTTTGTATGCGCATTTGCATCAGAATCAGATGCTAAGAGCTTCATGAAAACCCTCACGTGCAGATTGCAGAAATTCGGACTCAGCGTAGCAAGAGAGAAAACAAAAATGATCAGCCTACGGAAGCGTACATCATTCAGCTTCTTAGGATTCACATTCTTGTGCGACAGGAGATCGGTTGCTCTATTAACTGATGCAAATATGCTATCCGAAAAAATCGAGAACTTCAAGATGGTGTTACGGAATAACAGAAACCTCCAGCTGAGACAATTGATTACCAGAGTTAACTCAGTTCTGATCGGACACTACAACTACTACGGAATCAGTACCAATATGAAAGCCCTTGTGAAATTCAGACGCGTAGTTGGGACATTGCTGTCAGCCACACTCAAGGCAAGAGGCATCCATAACTTGAAGAGGTACCAGTCGCTTCTCGCAGTTCCAAAGGCGCGGATCTGGGTGTGGTAGAGTTGTTGCTGCCATTTGTAGTAGGGGAAATTCATTTATGACAGTTTCGAAAGAGGTCTCGTATTTTTTATGGTGAACTCATGAGGTGATGGCACGGAATAGCTTGCATCTGCAGAGCAACTACGAAATCGCTTCATCCACGCTAAACAAATTAGGCAGCTCTGGATCTGTTATAACATCCTTATGTGATAGAGGAGCTGTGAAGGATAGGCCGGCGATGGAGGTTACTCGAGATAAGGCAACGTACATCTGGCCACTTTCAAAGCTCCTGTACGAGAGGTCGATTCGTACATCGTCCAACGTAAGCCCCTGCGCTTTATGTATGGTCGACGCCCAAGAAAGTTTGATTGGGAACTGAGAGTATCTTCCAACAACCTGGCTTGAAATTTCTCCTGATGAGAGAGCGTATGCGTAACGCTCCCACGTTTCTTGCTCCACGAGGTATTCGCTATCCCGTCCGTCGATGCGTACTCGTATTTCCTCGTCGTTCAATCTTGTAACAGTTGCCAAATTACCATTTGCCCACCGTTGCCTTGGGTCGTTTTTCAGCATCATTACGCGAGCTCCAACCTTCAGGTACAACAGGTGAGGGGCGGGCAGATTACTTTTAGAAATGTTAAAATCTCCCTCAAGCGTACCTCCATATGTATGCACTTTCCCAGGCAGCTTTTGCAGCTCCGCCTGATTATATTTATCGGCAATTTCATTATGGCCCGTCAGTAACAATGGAACCTTTCCACTGCGATGCTCACCGAAGCAAGTGCTGTTCAGTTTCGCGATGGTCGATTCCAAATTCGTTCCATTTCTGATGTTTGCAAGCAGCTCTGTGAAGTCTTTGTTTTCTTGCCTGTAAACCCGTGAGAGCTCGACGATGTAAGGCTTAAGATTCTGAAAAACTTTGGCCGAAAACACGTATCGAGTTTTATATTCTTGCGCGAAGAGCTCGGCTTCGTTATCAGTAAGAACAGGTGGCAGCTGGAAAAAATCTCCAACCATAACGACCTGTACTCCGCCAAAGGGTTCTTCACTTTTGCGAACTGTCCGAAGCCTGTGATCGATCATATCCAGCAGATCCGCACGCACCATCGAAATCTCATCTATTATCACGCGCTCTAATTTACGAATAAGAGTCGCCTGTTTCCCTGCGATACGATCGAGCTTGCTTGGGTCACTGAGGCCTGGAGGAATACGGAAAAAGGAGTGAATTGTGGCTCCACCGCAGTTCAATGCTGCCACTCCAGTTGGAGCAACGACGATCTGCTTAATCGCCTTATCACGTAGAATCTCACGAATGAGAGTCGTCTTTCCGGTTCCTGCACGACCAACTATGAGGATCGGCCGAGCCTTGCTTTTGAGCACTTCGAAAATCCTTTTCGGGAATTCATACTTTGCTGACGGTTGCATTTCCGTGACGGTACTTGCTTGATCAATCCGTTTTTCTTTTGCTGCGACTTTACTGGGTTGCACGACCTGGTTATCAGGTGGCTCGCATTTGTACAACATCATCGCGAATGTGAGCAATGATGCAGCTACCGCGATAATTGCAATTCGTACTAATTTGTGGATTCTGTCTTCGGGATGCCGATTCATTTGCTACTATCTAAAACGCCCAGAGCCTTACGCAAAAGACGCTCTCCTACCCTCATACATTCATGGTACATATACACCGTCCCGAGAGGCAAGTTATTTTTACGCCCATGTTGAAAATAATTTCATCCGTTAACTACTCTTTAACCCTTCACATGCTGACCTACTTATAGAATCTTTATCCTCTAAGGGGAGGAAACACATGAAAAGCAAACTCGTAACATCAACACTCATACTAGGACTAATAGCCTGTGAGGCCTGGAGTTCTAGAGAGAGAGAGAGAGTCCTGTAGTTGAGAGAGCTGGAGGGGTAGTACCAGTTGGAGGAACTGGGATATACAGAGAGATAAACGAACTCAAGCAGGCAATGGTAGTTCTCAAGGATCTACTCGGCCATCCAGCAATCCCAGAACGCACTGAAGGAACCACCACCATAAAAGCCCAAGCTCCAACGGGATTATTCCTATACACACACCAGCAATGGTTGATCAATGGGGCCGTACAACTAACGATTGAGATAAACAGTATAGCACCAACCCCGAACTACATGGTCACCGTAGTAGAGCACGTCATCGAGCTCAAACAACTGATAGATAGGAACCCAAACACCATAGTACCAAAACCTTCGGAAACACTACCCGCCTACCGAGCGAGAACAGAGGAAGGAAGAGCGGAGCGATCGGACAGTCCAGCAAACACCAGTGACGACGACCAGGCTAAACAAGAGTACATGGACGGACAACCTGAGCCGTCCCTCAGAACCGGTCGTCCACTCAGCGAGCCCGACGAACGATTAGAAGATTTTGAGGTGGGGCTGACCGAAGCATTACACAACCTAGCCCAGCGAGTAGATGGTCTGGACGGTGCGGTAGCCAGCATACAGAACAGCCTAGAGCAGATACAAGCGAGACTCGACAGACTTGCAGCTGCGCCTGACGAAGGACAGTAGACACCCACTCCCCGAAAACTCTCGAGCTACCCAGTACACTCCCGCTTCTACACGGGAGGTCTGTGGAATAGCAGCGCTTTGTCGATAGATTGCTGGAGATAGTCGATTGCTTCGAACAATGTCCCCCTATTCAGATGAGGCGCATCTCTGCTAACTACAGGACTCTCTCTCTCTCTAGACCTTCCTCACTTCCACCGCTTCTGTCATTCCTGTAACACACAGTGCTACCGTTAAACCTACCAATTTGCTTTTCATTAGGATTCCTCCCTCAAAGGTTAATCTTCTAGATATATGATACAGTGGGAAGGGTTACTAAAAGGTTAACGGGGAAGATTATTTTACACATGGGCGTAAAAATAATTTGCTCTCCCATTTAGGACGTCTTACACTGATACCAGGTGGCAGTCCTGCTGCCTTGTAAGATCACTCATCACCTTGAAGAATGTATGTGAGAGCTGGTCTTGGCCTAACAAACAAAATAACAATTTCATTTAGAAAGGAAAATTATCATGAATTTTAACAGAGAATTATTTCTAGAAAACGTAAGGAAAATACATTTAACCGATTCAGAAGAGATGGTGGCTTACGATGCAATTCCAGATACTGATGTGAGAAAGAGGTTGAGTGAGATCATTGAGCTCGACAAGACGTTGATAAGTTACAAAGGAAAAACTCTCAGCAATCTAGCTACTCATAAAGAAACCTTTAACAGAGCATTAGATAATGTTTGTTCCAATGTCGTTGGCAATACCATGTTCAAGCTACTGCTTGTTAAGGTGAGCAGGGCAAGGAAGATCCACCTTGTTAACTACGATGAAGATGGGAGTCTGTTCTCTCCTAAAGATTACGCGGTAAAGATTAACCTGAGCCTGTATGATCCAGGGGGAGTTGGAATCCCATCAAGGCAGTACTACTATATCAAGGAAGATGGGACGCTTGGGACTAAGCTTAAATCGCTTAATGGTTCTATCTTTCATGAGTTCTGTCATGGATTACACGATGTTAGCCGAACCACCGCTGATAAAACTAGAGATGGCACTATCTGGTTTAACAAGGAAGAACTACGTACCATAACATGCTTCAATCATGATCCTATCTGTGATCATGTATTTGATCTCTGTCAATCTATCACCAATGGCACACCATTCCACCCGAGGTATAGTCACAATGGCTGGCCATCAAGAAAGGAATGCGATTTACTCAAAGGCATTACAGAATCTCAGAAATTTATGGACGGCTGGAGAGAGTATATGATAGCATAGCTGTATAAGACCTGGTGGGAGGATTGATCGTGAAAAAGCTTGGGTTAATGATATATGTGATGTGTAGTTGTATGGCGTTTGGCAGGGAGGGAATAGATTACCATGATTTCCCTGGTTACCTTGATGTATGGAATGCGCAGATGCAGTATAAAACGTTTCGGCCAGAATTGAGAGGCGTTCCCCTCACAACTGATCCAGTCAAACAAAAACTCTTGAAAGAGATAGGCGATGATCCTCAAGCAATAGAAGCATTCAAGCTCTTTCATGAGCACAGTTTTGTCGAATTTACAGATTGCTGTATCAGCAATTTCAGTATGATGCTCCAAGCCAATGCCGATAAGTTCAGAGAAGTGCTATTCGAGGTGGCTCCTGTGATCAATCTTGTGAATGGTAGTGAACCATGTATACAGAAAATCATTGGCATAGCGGGAGGAGCAAGAAATGTTTCTAATTACATTCCAACATTCCCGCAATTTTGTTATGAAATGTTTTTGTGTTTGGCCCTGGATACAAGTGGCGAGGCTGTAGGAAAATCCGACCGGAAACTGTCTCAAGCAGGTGTGGTCACGTGTGAGGCTATTGCACACAACTCTGAGTGGCCCCTGAGAGCTAAAGAATTGAAATTCCTAGAAGTTGTAGGCTGTCGAGAGGATGCAGGTGGATCGGAATGTATATGTGACTTCAAAGAACAGTGGTGCCCTGATGAAGGACAGTAACCTCCTCCTCTCCAGCCCGCCCAGCTAAAAACTCACGAATCACCGGCCCTCAGGCTTCAAACAAGAAATCACTGAGGGCCCGCTCACAGCAGCTATTTTGCTAGCATCGCGAGGAGCAGTATCGCGACTATGTTGATGATCTTGATCATCGGATTAATCGCTGGGCCGGCTGTGTCTTTATATGGGTCTCCAACCGTATCACCAGTCACTGATGCTTTGTGGGCGTCGGAGTACTTACCACCATGATGCCCATCCTCTATGTGTTTCTTAGCATTATCCCAGGCGCCACCTCCTGACGTCATTGATATCGCAACGAACAACCCTGCCACAATCGTCCCTATGAGAGTGGCTCCGAGAGCCGAGAATGCCGCCGCCTGGCCAGCGATCTGGTTTATAGAGAAGTATACTACGACGGGAGCTAGTAGCGGTAGGATCGACGGGATGGTCATTTCCCTGATAGCCGACTTTGTCAGGATATCAACGGCAGTTTTGTAATCTGGCTTCGCGCTACCATCCATGATTCCCTTGATCTCTTTGAACTGCCGCCTCACCTCTACGACTACCGATGCACCTGCCTTCCCAACTGCCTTCATTCCGAAGGAGCCGAATAGGTATGGGAGCATCGCACCTATCAGCAGACCTACCAACACGTACGGGCTCTGGAGGCTGAACTCTACTTTTATGTTCGGGAAGTAGTGTACGAGATCCTCGACGTAGGTGGCGAAGAGAACAAGGGCGGCTAGACCGGCCGATCCAATTGCGTACCCTTTGGTTACCGCCTTCGTTGTGTTTCCGACAGCATCGAGTGCATCCGTGATGGTCCTCACCTCCTCTGGTAAGCCCGACATTTCAGCGATGCCACCGGCGTTATCGGTTACTGGTCCATATGCATCGAGTGCTACGATTATCCCTGCGAAGGCGAGCATCGTCGTCGCGGCTATGGCTATCCCGAAAAGGCCGGCACACACGTATGCTGCGATGATTCCACAGCTGATCACAATGGCCGGCATTGCGGTGGCTTCCATTGATACGGCTAACCCCTGGATAATGTTGGTCGCATGGCCTGTCTCCGATGCCTTGGCTATGCTCTTCACAGGTCTGTATGAGATTGCTGTGTAGTACTCCGTGATCCACACCAGCAGCCCAGTTACTGCGACACCAACAAGGCTGCACTGCAGTAGGTTGAATGGCGTAATAATGTCATTGGTGTTGAGTTCTATCTTTGTACTGAGTGCCGTGAACATCGTGTAATTTACGAGGATTATCAGGCCGACGGAGAAGATGCCCGATGCTATGAGTCCCTTGTATAGAGCTTGCATTACGTTGTTGGAACGGGAGAGTTTGACGAAGAAGGTTCCTGCGATGGAGCCTATGATGCAGACGGCACTAATGGCTAATGGGTACAGCATCATCACCTGCTTTGCGTAGTCACTGAAGTATATGCTAGCGAGTACCATGGATGCGACTATTGTTACTGCATATGTCTCGAACAAGTCGGCTGCCATCCCTGCGCAGTCGCCTACGTTGTCGCCTACGTTGTCGGCTATAACCGCTGGGTTTCTCGGGTCGTCTTCCGGGATGCCAGATTCAACCTTACCAACTAGGTCGGCTCCGACGTCGGCTCCCTTCGTGAAGATCCCTCCGCCCAATCGTGCGAATATTGATATGAGCGACGCTCCGAAGCTCAGTGCTACGAGAGCCTCAGTGGTTGTACGGTCGTCTACTCCCATAGTTGTGAGTGTGAGGTAGTATGCTGCAACCCCCAAGATGCCGGCCCCTACAACTAACAAGCCAGTGATGGTACCCGAGCCAAACGCGACTGATAGAGCCTTTGCCATTGATACTCTTGCTGCCTCAGCGGTTCTAACATTGGCTCTAACTGAGACGTTCATCCCTATGTAGCCTGATATCCCGGATAGTGTGGCGCCAAGAACAAATCCGACAGCTACATAGAGTGGCATGTAGATGGCAAGGAGGACTGTAACTACTGCTCCTACGACTGAGATCGTTGCGTACTGCCTGTTGAGGAAGGTCTTTGCTCCTGTTCGGATTGCGTCAGCAATCTCTTGCATCTCTTTGCTTCCGCATGGCAGCTTCGTTATTGCACCCGCCTTTGCTATTGCGTAGCCTATCGCTACTAGTCCGCATATCACAATGACCGTTGACACCATTTCTAACATTCTGCTCCTCTTAATCAGGTACGCCATTTCGCGTTCAAGAATTTTAGCAGATGTTGAGTCTGGTGCCAAGGGTTGGGTAAATGTGATCCACTCCGTTTAGACGAGAGAGAGTAGGCTCCTCCGCGTTGCTTTGGATTTTATGCTGGACGTCGAACTACCAACGGCTCGCTTCCCTCCAGGACTATGCGCTTCACGTCTGGATAGTCGAGCTCTGGCTGGCTGGCTCCCTGCTGTTCCTCATCGGAATCGGATGCGTTGTCTAGGCGAGCCATGGCCCACTCAAAGACAGAAAAGCATGAGCTGCTTGTAATGTCCTTTGCGACCTTACCTAGCACCTTCTCTGCCATCTCTGCGTTTCCTACTGCAGCATTGGCAAGGTATGCCCTTGTGGCAATCACTTCGGTTAGGTATTCCATATCGCAAAGATGCTCAAGGAACTTGGGCTGTGTACATAGCCCTGGTACTCTTGGATCCAGATCTGTGCTGAGCTCAAGCTGGTCCAGACGGTGAGTTATTTGCGCGGGCCCTGCATCTGGAGTATGCAGTGTAGCTACCACTCTTTCCGCCGCCTGGCAGATTAACGTTGAAGCCGTGACTCTACGCTTATTTAGATCTTGGCGTTCTCTCTGAAGCATTCCGAACTGTCTCACAATTTGCCACTCAGGGAAGTCCATGTAGAGCATAAGGTCCCGTACCCCACTGGTCATTAGGCCTGCAATTCGCAACTGCCCAACTGGAGTTGCGTTTCTCAGTGCACTCCCATCCTGCCCATACGTTTCCAGCACGGCTGTGGCCAGTCTGTGCTTTCCGGCTCTCTGTGAGTCAACAGTGAATGTTCCTGGTAGGAGTGCCTCATCGTATTGCGGCCTCCGGTGATGCCCACTCGTTGATGGGGCCGGTGAGAATTCCCTGAAGCTCGCCATTGCTTCACCAGTATAGATTATTAATCCCCCCATGATACACGCTATTGTTTTTAGCATTCTTTTAAACCTTTCGAATAATGTTCTATACTTTTATGATGGCATAGTTTTAAATAAAGAACAAGTATTGAAGGATAAAAGGGAGACATCCATTTATCTAGTTGATGACAGGAGTGGTATACTTGCACAAAGATTCGCTAAAGGTGTCGCCACATGGAATGTTGTCCGCATTGCCAATCAACAAATCTCGTCAAAAATGGAAGGACCAGCTGGAAAAACCAGCGTTACAAATGCAAAGACTGCAATAGAGTCATGAATGAGCCTATGGG
>JAIRZU010000036.1 GCA_031267075.1 Holosporales bacterium | reverse complement strand
TGCTAGCGCGCTGGTATCAGCCAAATGCGCATCGCTTCCAGTTCCATCATCTCGCATCATCAGTGAGCATATGATGTGAACCGAGATTACCGACACTACGCTTGACATCAGGATGTGCTTCATAGCATCTGGACATATGCTGCTGATAGCGCCTGCGTATATCGGCATCACAGATGCTGATGTCGTTGCAAATGCTAGGGCTAGGATGATGAAGATATCCTTAGTGCGGAGTGATGGTAGCTTATGCTTAATCAGCAATGGAGCCTCGATCTGACCAACGAATATCTTCGCTGCCGTTACGATCCCGACAGACTCATCCACTCGGAATACAGCCTTGAAAACGTAACCTATAACCCTAGCTAGAAAAGGAAGAATTTTTAGGTACGTGAGGATCGCAGCCAATGCTCCAACGATGATAACGGTCGGCAATGCTTGGAAGGCGAATACGAAGGGAGGGTTCACACCACCCTTCATATCGAATGGTAGCACATCTCCACCAATATATCCAAACACAAATTTCGTCCCTTCTAAAGTCGCTTCCTGCAACTTCATTATGCCGTTCGCGACGTGCTCTATCCCCGCTATGCAAACCGGGAAGTTCATAATTACAAATACGATGAGTGCCTGGAATGCAATCCCATATACCACAGGCCTCCACAGATCACGACTGCGCCAACCAGCTCTACCACCAACAGCAAACGCCCCCGCTAGAATCACAAAGTACCCTAATAAAGATCTTAGCATTTCAGAGCACAGGCCTACATAGTGACTCGAAGTATCCAGGATCTTACATCACATTGGAACTCCTAAGCAAATGTTTTCTCACGATGCCAAGCCACCTACGCAGGTGAGTGCATAGGCGGCTTTGGAAGTGAGGGGGTTATTGGGGTGCTGGTGACTCCCTAGATGCTCGCTGTATGGCGCTTTCGGCGGTCATCCGGAGGGCGTGCTTGTTTTTGTCCGATTGTTCTTGCTGAAGAAAGCACAATTTGCCACTGCTCTTGTGGGGAACGAGGCAGTGCGTGTTATCGAGGTTCAGGCCGGTTATGATGTCGTGTTCGCCTATGCTAACTAATATCGCTCGCGCCCTAGGATCTTTCGTGAAGACCACAATGTACGGTCTAGTTCGCTCGCTCCGCGCCATTTCGAAGATGAGTGTGCGGTAACGGCCTGGGGGAGGGTTATTGAATACTGGGTTCTGTGCGTCGCCCCATCCATTACCAGGGCGGCTCAGATTAATGATGTAGGGACATTTGGCATCATCCGGAGTAGCCCCACCTCGTACTGCGTCGTAGGCACTCTGGGCGTCCATGAGGACGGGACTCCCATCATGTATAGGTGATGGAGTTCCTCCGTGCCATCGAGGTGCACCTGGTTGTGGTCTTGTCCCTTTTACTATTGCATCTGTGTCTTTGCCTGGCTGGGTTCTCCCGAGTTGGGGCCGCGCTGCCGTTCCTTGAAACCACCTTACTCTCATTGCCTCTGCAGCTGCAGTTGCTAGGCTTATCCCTGCGATCAGTATCGCAATGTGTTTCTTCATTTCGTTATCCTTTGTGAATTGCTAAGTTTACGTCATGCATTATACTTGAGTGGGAAAGGATCTGTCAAGTCTAGCGCCTCAGGAGCTCATAGGTAGGCCTGCCATTCTTACCTGGCGTTCAGCGAATTGCTCTAGGCTTCGGCTCTTCCTGTCTATCGTCCCAGCTACATTGATGACTGGTTTACATGATGGGCTCTGGGCCCCCAGGTTGTTTAACACATCTATTGCAGCCAGGAGGGTTGCAATGAACCGGTCTAAAATTGCATTTGGTTGCATGCAGTAATTCTGCGCTATCTCGCCGGCAGCTACCATAATGTATCCGACGACAGGTCCTGTGTCTAGCGGTGGGGCTTCATCAGAATTCCCGTCGACTCCCAGCGTTATCAGGATATTGCCGAGGCTTTCTATCTGCTCGGGGGAAGGGGCAAGATGTCCAGCAGCTGCACATAACTGGCTGACAAGTTCACCAAGGTCTAGGTCTATATTGCCAGCAAACTGCTCTACAGCGCTCTCAAGATGCGTGGAGAATCTACTGATTGATGCAGGCTCTGACGCGCTCTGGCCGGAGTCACTACTGGGCGGCGATACCATTGGCCATGTCTGTTTTCTCACGTCGTTTATGCTCCTCATCAGCTGTCGGACTTCCTCTAAAGTAGGGCTCTCGTACTCTAACGATTCACACATGCCTGCGGCCGTTGTAAGCAACCACAAGTATAGCGGTATATTGCCGTCATTCACGTATCGGATTTCTTCTGGCACTGCCATTACCACATCTTCTAGCTGCGACTGCGAAATGCGGAAAACAACGGGCGAGAGTAGGCTCTCATCGCCTTGTTTATCAAGTATCGCCCGCGATACTTGCAGGATGAATGTGAGGGTTTGTACTCGGAATGGGGTTGGGTTGGGCAGCCCCCATTCAGCTAGCATCGCGCAGGCAGCTTCACTGTATGGCATCCCGGGCACTATCGCTTCTAGTGCGCTTGTTACGCTATTATCTATCCTAGTCATCGGATCACCACCTGCTGTGCGAGCATCTGCCATAGGCAAAGTACGTGTTATTTTGGTGAGTTCGATGGCTTGTGCACGAGTTGTGATGCGCTCATCTATCGCATCCATCGGGGCACCACCTGCTGTGCGAGCATCTGCCATAGGCAAAGTATGTATTGTTTCGATGAGTTCGATGGCTTGTGCACGATACCATTCTACTGTCTTCAATATGCAAGGATCACACCCTGGAGGTAATTGAAGTGCCGGCTCATGGACAATCTCCCGCGCTAACTCAAGAGCCGTACCAATCTGGCCTCGTTCGTACGCATCAAAGGCTCTATGGAGCCGTTCGAGCACAGCTCTCTGCACTATAATAACATCATATTGCTTAACCATCGTGAGTATGCTTTCCCCAAACTTCTGAACGGCCTTATCTGCTACAGTCCAGTCTCCTCTGCATAATACATGTCGCGCTGCGCCTATGCAAGCTTCCAAGGGAGGGATATTTCCATATTGATCATGGAGCCGCATCACTACACTCTGTATATCCTCTAGGATCTGTTTCCCGCGAGCTATGCGGTCCTCCATTGTCCTTTCTGGATTTGGTCCTTCAACCTCTACCCGCTGTCTCTTCAAATCTTCAGCAGCGAAGATATCCGCAGGGGACGCGTTCGCCCAATCAACGGGGTCATCTGGCCTCATTCCATAACACCCTACACTCAGCGCAATGATAATCGGTACTGCCTTCATCTCTATCGTACTTCTCATATGTAGCCTCCCTGGCTCTGTGTATTGTGTTCTGGAAACGAGGAGGTGTCAGGTGGGCCGACATGTGAACCCTGACCTCCTCGGGCTTCTTCATTCACTATTCCTAGCGAACTGCTAAGCCTATGTTACGTATTGTATCATGCTGTGAAATGACCTGTCAAGCCACCTACGCAGGTGAGTGCATAGGCGGCTTTGGAGTGAGGGTTCTTACTGGGGATCTGGTGCCGGTTCTCCTGGTGCTGGCCTAGTGGTTCGTTCTGTGTCGAGCCTGCTCTGCATCTGGGCTATCACCCTGTGCAGCTTCTGGATTTCGTCATGTTGTTGGGCTACCGCGCTGTGCAGCCCCTGGATTTCGCCACGTTGTTGGGTTATCGTGTGCTGCAGCCGGATCACCGCTCTCTGGAGCTCTTCGTCCTTGTGGTTTTGAATGTCCATCCTACTGTTCAATACTTGGATCTTGCCTTGTTGGCTAATCGTCAGCTGTTCTACCTCTCTTTCGTACTGTTCTATCTCTCTGCGTAGCTGTTCTACCTCTCTTTCGTACTGTTCTTGCTTGCGTAACCATGACTTGAACTGCTGTTTAACGGCGCGGAACTGGGCGCAGGGCACGAGAACTTCCTCGACGATTCGGCTGAACAATGCGTTTTCTTGCTTGATTCCATTTACAGCCCCGATTATTTCTAATAGTATTTGGAGAGTGCCGCCATTTAGTATTTGGAGAGTGCCGCCATCATCCGGCCTACCTCGGGTATCAGGTGGTGTTAGGAGAGTGCCGCCATCATCCGGCCTACCTCGGGTATCAGGATTGTTTAGTCGCTCTTGCTGCTGTAAGGCCAGCTCTGACTTCAACTTTTGCAAGAATCTTGCTCCCTCCTCTAAACGTTGAATGCGTTCACGCTCTTCGTCTGCTGCCTCTGGGGCGACTATGTCGTTTAGCCTGCTGGCCGCTCGATGGACTTTAGCCTTAAATGTTTGACTCTTCCTCTTGTACTCCTGAAGCGCGTCCGTGTTTGTGCTACGTGGTGGTCGTGGTGCTGCTCTAAGCAGAGCCGATAGCTCAGCCGGTAGAGCCGATAGCCTAGCCAGTAGAGCCGCTTTTGGGGTGGTGTCTCCTAGTTGATTTACCAGCTCATCCAGGTCTGATTTTGGTGTGAACTCATCCAGATCCGATAGCGTAGCCGGTAGAGCCGCTTCTGGGGTAGGCTTAGCCCTCGCGGTAGGTCTGCTTGCTTGCGCACCCGCAGCAAGCATCGCTCCAGCCACTACTATTGTTACGTACCTGTTCATTTGTTTCCCTTTCACGCGTTTTCGCGCACTTTCGTTTCACGTTGCACACTATACTCGAGTATGAAACAACCTGTCAAGCCACCCACACAGGTTGAGTGCACAGGTGGCCTTGGGATGGGGGGCTTATTGGGGCGCTGGTGCTGGTTGCCACGGTCCTCGTTCCATGACATACCGTGCTCATTGCTACAGCAGCTAACATTATTCTTATCTTCATTTACGTGTCTCTTAAATCCAACCCATGCTTGTAATATGGTATCCGGGTGGGTGAGGTGGCGTCAAGGATAGTTTTCGCCAAATCTCTCCACCAGAATCAGTCTCATCACTACGCAGGTTGTCTTTTCTTCGGTGGTGGGAATTCCTCCTTGATGGCTTCTATGGCCAGAAGGATCTGGTAGAAGGTTGCACCTGAAAGGCCCATGTCCCTCAGGTTGCTCATGGCCCAGTGGGCGTAGGTGTCCTTGATGTTGCTTCCTTGCCTTGCAGCGTTAACCGCAATGTTCAGCTCTATTTGTCCTTTCTTTTCGTCGAGTGCATTTCTGAACCTGTCCATGCCGAATTCTGTGAGGTCCGGGTTTTGCTTTGCAGCAGCTATCCTCTCTAGTATGGTGCGTGTCACCTCCTCTATGAGCTCTGGGGATGGGGAGTATTCTGCCCCACTCTGAGCTAGGGCTGATTGTACCTCACGGTGGATTATTCCATCGTGCTCTTCGGTTGGTGTTTGACTCAGCAGGTACTGAATCTTGCCAATCCGCTGGTTGATCACCGCATCGAGCTGTGGTGGTCTTTGGGGTTGGACGTGTATAGGTGGTGGGATCTCTTCTCTGATTATCTCTATACCCTTGTGTATCATCTCAAGGGTTGGGCCATCGTATCCCGCGTCTCGCCAGCATGTCATAGCGGTGTACATATGGTGTATGGCGACGGCGGCAGGTCCTTCACTGGTAGCCGTCGCTAGGCTTGCCATAATGGTGCTCGCCCTTTCCATTAGGGCACTACGGAACCACTCGGTGTTTATCGATGGGGCGGCATACGCTTCTGGGGGATGCGCTAGTCGATACTCAATAAGGGCCTTTACGATACCGACTATGCGACCGTCAAGTTCGCGTGCTTCATCTTTGGCTTCGGGGGCTATATTCTGTGCCATTTGGGTGATGACACTTTCACGCAGGGTGGGGACTTGCTCCATCCTGCATTGTGGGGAGGGATTGATCTTCCACAGGCCTCGGCCTACTCCCATAGCACACCGTACTTATCACCATCACGGCCAGTACTAATTTCGTCTTCATATCTCAGCTGGTCATTCTGAATCGGGATGAGCGGGTGGTTGTTCATCTGGGAAGAGTTTCATTTGCGTGAACCACTGTTGTGCCCATTCTGGAGGTCTCTGATAGAATGTACCACCTGCGGGTAGTTCTATGACCATTATTTGTTTTTGGTTGAGTAGCTCTACTGTGTGTTGCTGGGACTGAACTCTGGCGACAGGATCTAGACATGCTATGTCTCCGTAGGATGATATGTTCGTGGAATGCAAATTATTTTTACGCCCATGTAGAAATATAAATTCCAGTAAGCCTGAAATGGCACAATAATCCGGAAAGAACCGTGGAATTATCTACTCCCAATTAGGCCAGGTACTCTTGGGCTCGTAATCTATAGTATCACAGTCCGGAAGACCAAGGACATTCGGGGAGGTTGTGTGCCATATATCATATGCTGTAAATCTCGCATCCGCATGTCCATTCTCGTCCCCAGTGCATGGTGCATAGAAAGCATCCATACACATATTAGCTAGAGCATACCTACCTAACTGTCCATTCCTAACTGATGCATAGAAGAACATATCTAGGCAGAATTGTAGGTATTGGATATCAGTTGCTCTTACCTCTGCTGGATCTCTTCCTATAAGATTCACTGCTCTTGC
>JAIRZU010000005.1 GCA_031267075.1 Holosporales bacterium | reverse complement strand
TAAAGTTAATGGATTCGCCGGGAGTCACGAACATGTCCTTGTATGCACTCATCATCTCCCTTATCGTATCCGCTGCAAAGCCACGTCTCTTGAGGCCAACGATGTTGAGGCCATGGAGGGTAGTTGACCGTCCGCTCCTGACAAGCCCAAACGGAATGACATCTCTGTCGATTCCCGTAGCTCCTCCAATCATCGCATGCTTTCCAATTCTGATGAACTGCTTAACAGCCGACATCCCACCAATAACTGCATTATCTCCGACGGCGACATGCCCCGATAGGTTCACTCCGTTCGCCATGATAACGTCGTTCCCCACGAGGCAGTCATGCGCGATGTGACAGTACGCCATGATTAGGCAGCCATCACCTATCCTCGTTACCATCCCACCACCTTCAGTTCCTGTGTTGGCTGTAACGTACTCTCTGATGACTGTGTTCTTTCCGATCTCGAGTCTGGACTCCTCACCTTTGTATTTCAGATCCTGAGGGGGTTGGCCGAGGGAGGCGAATGGATACACAGAGCTGTTAGGACCTATCGCTGTTAGGCCTGTTATCACCACGTGTGACTCAAGCTTCACGCCATCTCCAAGAACAACTCTATCGCCGACGCAGCAGTACGGTCCCACATAAGCTCCTTCACCAATCACGGCTCCTTCGCCAACGATCGCCGTCTCATGTATGTAGTGTTTACTAGTCGCTTGCATGCCAGCCGTCACGCTTTATTATCTGGAATCATCGCGGTGAAGGAGGCTTCGTCTGTTAGAGCCTCACCTACAAATGTCATGCCTTTGAATTTCCAGAACCTGTCACCGCGCCTCTGCTCAACTGTGATTACCATACGCATCGTATCCCCTGGATTCACCGGCTTCCTGAATCTCGCATTCTCAACGGAAGTGAAGAACACGCAATCTGTCCTGCAGTTAGCTTCCTCGTTCTTTAACGTCGCGAATGCTAGAACGCCGGCAGCCTGCGCCATGGCCTCTATTATCATCACACCCGGCATCACAGGGTATCCAGGGAAATGCCCCTTGAAAAACCACTCGTCATGTGATACAGTTCTATAGGCGGTGCACGCCTTGTTCATTTCAATCCCCTCCACTCTATCAACCATCAAAAACGGTTCACGATGCGGGATGATGGTTTTGATATCATCTAGCTGCAGTGTCTCGGGGAGCTTGAGCATTCTCTATCTCGCTCGCTGTCCATTACTACTCTGCTGCTGTGGAGGAGGTGTTTGCTTCTGCTGGGTTGGTGCACTAGCCTTCGCTTTGTTACTTTGCTGCTCAGGTTGCGCGGGCTTCTTGGTAGCAGCATCCACTTTTGCGTCTTGCTTCTGCTCAGCTGGGGGCGCGTTGCTCTGAGCTTGCTGTGGGGGGAGAGCGTAATCCTCGACCGGCTCATTGGCAACCGACCCAAGCCCCCTTCTTTCGTGAGCTACTATGGCAGCCATGACTACGCAGTTCAATATATATATCGATGCCAGCGTCCAGGTCGCTTTCGTCAGCACGCTCGATGTTCCGCGCGCGTTGAACATTCCACTACCTCCGCTGCTAGCGAAGAGAGAGCTACCTCCCTCGTTCTTCTGTATCAGTACGATCAGTATCAGCAGGATGGTTACGAGTACGTGTATTGCTAATAGAAATCCCATTTTCTCTCCATTATTTTTTAGTTAGTACGGCGATTATCATGGAGCCCTCCAGCTTGGGAGGAGACTCTTCCTTGGCGAAATCGCTGCAGTGTTCAAGTATCTTCGCAACAACCTCGTGCCCGATCTCTTTATGACTCAGCTCTCGGCCGCGGAACCTGAGTACCAGCTTCACCTTCTTACCGGCCTCAATAAACTTCTTCATGGCCTTGCATTTGACGGCAAGGTCGCTTTCTCCAATCGATGGGCGAACCTGCACCTCCTTCATCTCGACGCTTTTCTGGTTCTTCCGAGACTCTACCTTCTTCCTGTGGGCTTCGTATTTGTATTTTCCATAGTCGAGGAGCTTACAGACTGGAACAGCTTCATCAGCCTGGTGCACGGCTACAAGATCAAGGCCGGCTTCTCTCGCCATTGCCATCGCCCGCTCAGTGAGAATGGTTCCGATCTGCTCACCGTCTTCTCCGATTAGCAATACCCTCTCAGCTGTTATTCCTTCGTTAACTTTCGGGGCATTTTGCGGCGCGGCATCCCGCCCCCTGGTCGACATTATTCTCGCCAAAAATACTCGCCAACATGCAACAGTCACCGTTAAGATTTTAGTACATCCTAACTCCGGGCTCAAGCATTTTAACTTCCATTACGTGGGATCGGTGAAAGCCCTCGCATTGTATCTTTAGGCGGAACAACCTCTACAACAACCTAAACAACAAATGTGTTAACATATCAGAAACCACAGTAGATACAACTGTTGATAGTGGATAGAGAAAGATACAGAAAGGGAGCTCACACAGTACTAGACATACAGTATCACTGAGGTTGAAATGTATCATGTATGAGATATGTAGTAGATATGGGATAAGGATTCATCCTTGGTGTAGATTTCTTTTAAGAGAGGGGCTTTAGCAAGTGAGTTGTTGATTATTAAGGAGGCATGGGAGCGGAGTGGAATCTCTCCGCCCCTAGTCCTTTTCATGTTTGGCTTATCGCTCTGATAAACTCCCGAAGAAAGGCGACGGCTCCACCATCATCAATTCCGGCTCTGCCATTTTGGCCACCAGCTTGTCCGAACGATGGTCGGCAACTGATCGCCTCCAGATTACCTTCGTAGAATCGCGTCACTCCTCTGTCATCGATCCCTATCACAGCCTGCGTTACATCGTCAGCGTTGTGGATAGCGGCGCTGAAGGACACTGCATTGTTCTGGTATAGTTGTACCAGGAACAGGTGATTGTAGAGGCCGGAATTGCCACGGATTGTATGCGTGCTGTCAGCAAAGAAGGTGAGGGTGGCTTCTCGCATGTCCTCGACTCTCCGGCGTCCAGCGCACAGATCCTCCAGGATCGTCGTGCACTGTTCTGGAGTCATTACACGATCAGCCGGTGGGGAGGGGAGTTCTTGGTCGCCGTCATTGCCCGTTGAGTCCGGTAGTATGCCTGGGAGAAGTGTCAAGGTGCCTACTGGAAACGGATATTGAGGAGGGCCGTTCAGAGGCGGTAGATGGAACGGGGGAGTCTCCCCGGGCGCAGGCATTGTCCAGTAGCCATTCTCGCTTGGAGGTCTGGCGTACGCCGTGTGGATCATCAGTAGGAGGTCATTGGTGAGTTGTTCCTCCTGCACTTCAAAGTGGCGGGTTACAGGATCGTATGTGAGGGCTACCAGCCCAGTCACAGAGAAGTTTACATCACCGTGTTCTCCGAATTCAATCACAACCCGGCTCGGATCGTCTCCATTGTAGAACATGACATAGGTAGGGATCCCCGGCGGTTGTGTTGTGTTTACTTGGAGAAGCCAGCTGAATCGACCCGCTTGTGGAATGAGCCTGAACTGTCGGCCATAGTCGCTGCTGGTAACGTCCACTCTGGGTACTACGTCTTGCGCGTTTGGGCGACCATTGTACAGTTCCAAGAGGATATTTTCGAACTGTCCAAAGGCCATCGGGTTGTGGGCAGGTGGAGGTGGCTCATCGCTGTAATCGTACCACGCTTGAGAGGGGACACCCGGAGGGAGCGGCCATTGGGTTGCGGCGCCCTGATTTCGAGGTTGCGGTGGACCCTGAGGCTGTTGTGTTCTCCGCGACCAACGAGTCACTAGCTCGGCAACTCTAAGGCTTGTAACGCATCGTACGAAATCCGCCTCTAGTTCTGGAGGTAGGTACAATACCGGTACTTGTTCCTGGTGCCCACTACGCCCGACGTTCGGTGTGCTAGCAGCAGCGGAGCCAATCACCATTCCAGCAGCAACTAGCTTTAAGTACTTTCTCATTTTCTCTTCGTTACCTCTGCTTATATGCATTGTTAAATCTACGATGAGTATTGTACTACAGTGCGAGTGATGATATCAAGCGTTTTTGTGTTACGGAGAAAAACATTGACTAGGCCTTTTGCCGAGACATAAAATACCGTAGAATGGGGATGATCAGCAAGAATGTGATACTATCTGCCAAGGAGGAAGCGAGTGAGATTTTTGAACCAATTAGCCCTGATATTGGTGCTAGCTAGCAGTGCAAATGGGGCCATAAGAGACTCACCTTTCTACCGTGACCCAATCCTAGATAGGCCACCCTCGGCTTGGGATACACGTGAAGAAGTGGAGAGGCGAGAAGTAGCGGAAAAATTGGAGAAAGATAGGCCAAAGAAGAAGAAAGATGCTTTGCAGAAAATGGATGTGGGCCGCCAGGCGATGGAGACAGCACTCAGAAATCTAAACCAAGCGTGTTGGTGCGCTACCAAAGATGGGCTACAGAAGGCGATTGAAGCAGCAATAAATATCAGTATAGAGGGCAGTGCCTTTTTGAGGGAATGCGGCCTGCCGTATGAAAATTTTAACGAACCAAACCAAACCATAAGACAGTACCGCAGCGCGCTGTTCAACCTGAAGTACGGCATAGATAGAGTAGACGATACTCTATGTCCAGTTTGCACTATAAACGGCTGCCCCATAGACATGAGGACAGGCTACCCCATATGGTCGCTCGTTTAATAAGAAGGAGAAGACGAATGAAATTTATAAACCAATTAGCCCTGATACTGGTGCTAGCTAGCAGTGCAAGCGGGAGCCAAAGCTTCCCAACAGGCTGGACTCCTCCATGGTGTAGAAAGGACTATGAACATCCGTCAGAGTCCACAAGATGTCAGAGTGACGAGCCACCAATTTCGCCGCATCTCGATGGGACGAAGCAGAAGGAGAGCGTGAATCAGACAATGGCTCGGGTCCGGGAAATGGTGGATGGACACATGAGGCAGTTAACTGCAGAAGCTGCAAGGCGGAGGGGTGAAATAGCAAAGCTGCAAGAGGGACTTGCAGGGCAGAATATAAGTGTAGTAATAGAGGGGGCCGGGAAACTGGCAAAGCTGCAGGTAGCATTAGATGAGTTGAAGCAGACAATGGTGCGAAAAGCAATAGAGGGAACTTTGGTAGAAATTCTTGCACCCAACCCTAGCAATAAAATTGTAAAAGAGCTGAACGCCCTATTTGGTATAGCAAAAGAAATCAGAAACCAATACCGCAGAAATTCAGATATGTGGAAGGATTTAACAAGGCTCTTGGAGCGGATCTGTGACCTAATAAACCTCCGACATCCTGTCCATCAATTGAGGCCCCCCCAGGCAGAGGCTCCTCCAAGCCAGAGTGGGCAACCTCGGGGTGGACGTTTTTGTAAATCGCCAGGTGGAAGCAGCAGCTATGGTGGCTCACTGTGCGACCAAAGTCTTTCACATCCGTATGTGAGGCAGGGGCCATCCTCATGGCAACAACCTGTGGATGCTAATCCTGACTATCCGTGGTGA
The DNA here is from genome assembly GCA_031267075.1 of Holosporales bacterium. GTDB lineage: Bacteria > Pseudomonadota > Alphaproteobacteria > RUG11792 > RUG11792 > JAIRYU01. The sequence continues at coordinate 82,085 of JAIRZU010000005.1, read as the reverse complement.
ATGTAATGCCGTATCTCTCTTGTATTTCGCGTTCATACCAGCGCGCGTTGCTATAGACGGCCGTTACGCTTTGTAGCACGGCTTCCCCTAGGGCAGTGGTGCAGATGAAAATGGTCATACTAAGATGGTAGCTATGCAGCTGGTAGAATACTGTGAGCTTCTGTTTATCGAGCGGCTCCTTCGTGGCGAAGCAATCCGTAAGCGCCTGGAACAACAGCTTGCTGCTCGTGCTTAAAATGACTAACCCCTTCAGCAGCGAACTCTGCTCGATAGCGATGTACATGTCCTGCCCTGCACCAGCATCAAGTTCTGAATCACCTGAGCCGATCACTCTCGCTTCCTCCACTAGGTTCCCATGCAGGGCCCCCATGATTAGCAGCTCATTCTCTCTGCTAGTTTGCATCCTACTTGTCGTTTTTCCGGAACGCATCCAACTGTATGATTTTTGCGGATGCTTGAGTTGTCGGCTTTTCCTGTTTTACACCTCCGCCGCGTATCTTGGTGTCAGCGAGATCAGGAACGAAGTCCAGTGAGAAATCCTCTGATGGATCATTGACTGCTACTAACGCTGCGAATGGAATGTACAGGATTTCATCGGCGTGCTCGAATGCGAGGCCAACGGAGAATCCGGCCTCATCAACTGTGAGATCCCAAAATTCATACTGGAGAATTATCGTCATTTCGTCGTTGAAATCGTCTCTCAGTTCGTCGGATACCTTCACGTCCTTATGCGATAGAGTGAACGTGATGTACAGGTGCTGCTGCTTCGAGAACCCCTCGGCTGCTGCATGCTTGAGAATCTCTCGCACTACAGACAGTGACGCTTTTCTCAGTAACTTCTCATAATCGATCTTCCGTGCCATGCCTCACTCTCTCCTAACACAACAATAACCAAAGCGGGGGAATTCTGTTGCCCGGGGTCCCCCAAACCGCTACTCTACTGCTTTCTTACGAAAACAGCAAGCAAACAAGATGCTCAAAGCCCATACGGGTAGTTTAAGCGGCCTTCTTTGCCCTACGCCTCCTGCGAAGGTTGCGTACGAGTCTGCCTTTCCTGTTTAGGTTAGCATTTATTTTTAGTAGCCCGATAACGATGGTACAATGCCGAGTGAAAGAAATACCTTTACCGCAGTATGTCGAACCTATTTCGCCCCCAAAACAAATCTTTGGCGGAGGCGCAGGGTACTGCCCCCTGGTCCATACAGCCTATTACGTAAGCCGTTTATCACTATAGCCACCTTGCGGCGACATAGTTAGTATACCACACTTCACAAAGTTTGCAACTAAAATAGACACAGCTGAGATAGATCAGAGAATGTGGAGGGGGATTGCTGGGGATGTATGGTATACTCCAGTCACCGGTTAGGTCTCCAGATGTTGAAATAAGTTATGGATAGGTTCCCGTCGGCCCGCGTACAAAGCGACGATATTGAATTAGAGAGGTCACTAAGGCCGAGGACGTTCGATGTGTTCATCGGGCAGGAGCACATCGTAGAAAACCTTAAAATCTTTATACAGGCGGCCAAGGGAAGAAATGAGTCGTTAGATCACGTTCTCTTGTCAGGGCCGCCTGGACTCGGAAAAACCACAATAGCGCAGATCATTGCAAATGAGATAGGATCTACCATCAAGATCATCTCGGGGCCGATGCTGACGAAGCCCGGAGACTTGGCGGCGATCCTAACAAACTTCGGACCATTCGATGTTTTGTTCATAGATGAGATTCACAGGATGAGTCCGGCTGTCGAAGAAATGCTCTACCCGGCAATGGAGGACTTCAAGATAGATATCATAATTGGAGAGGGAACATCTGCTAAATCGATCCGATTGGAGCTAAGCCAGTTTACTGTAATTGCCGCTACTACCCGCCTTGGCCTCCTCTCGCAGCCCCTTCGAGAAAGGTTTGGAATCCCGATGAGGTTTGAGTTTTATTCCGTTGAAGCTCTGTCTCTCATAATCCATCGTAATGCTAGGTTGCTGTGCGTGGAGATCGATCCAGATGCAGCATTCGAGGTTGCGATAAGGGCAAGGGGGACTCCGAGGATCGCCGGCCGCTTACTCAGAAGAATCCGAGATTTCGTAAACGTCGATGGAGGGAACAGCATATCACTAGACATTGCAAAGCAGGCTCTCGATAGATTAAATGTAGATCCACTCGGATTGGACTCGGAAGACAAGAAATACATAAGGGCAATAAGGGACCTGTTTGGTGGCGGACCCGTTGGGCTTGACACTCTCTCGGCTGCTCTCTGTGAATCGGCCAACACCATAGAGGAGGTCGTTGAACCATATCTCCTGCAGCAGGGCTTCATTCAAAAGACTCCACGCGGCAGGGTGTTAACCGCTAAGGCTATGGATGTATGATTCAGCCGGCAGCCACGAACTTCACAGCTGCTTTCCAGCCGTTGATGTCAATTGTGTGACCGATGTTGTGGCATGTCTCGACTGCTACTGAGACGCCCATGCGAAATAGTCTCCGCTGTGCCGCCTCTGCATTCTGGTACGGAACTACGACGTCGTCATCCGAGTGCACTATGAGTACTTTCGTATCGGTGCTGTACTTCCTGTCCGTTGCGGATTTTGCAAAGACTCCGGAGTAGGCAACTATCCCAGATATTCCAGGGTAGTATCCCATCTCTAGGGCTAGCATGGCGCCCTGAGAAAAGCCCATCACAAACACACCAGACTTCCCCACTAAACCTCCATAATCAGTTTCTTGCTGCGTTGATCCAGTGCTCGAATGCTCATGTACGTCTGAGTACACTCCGCTTCTGTGCTCCGTGTCTCCTAGCAATAATCCTGATTCTGAAGGTTTTGAAAGAGGTCTGTTGTTCAAACCATACTCCTCGGATGCACGCTGTATAAAGTCATGCATCTTCGGCCCTACGTCATCGAGGCCTTCTCGCAGCTCTTCATATGTCATTCTGTTGAGAGTAAACCATTGGCGGCCGGAGCCGGCATCGCATTGATACGGTGCATCCGGAAACAGGAAGACCGTATCGTCTAGTTCGCGAGATAGATATAGCTTCCCTACTTCGGCGAAGTCTAACCCATTCGTACCATACCCATGCAGTACCACGACTAGCCGCTTGGGCTTCGTGAAGACCGCTGACTTGATAACGTATTCCGCTCTGATGACGTTACTGTTCTGTGTCATCTGTTTCTCCTTTCTCTTGGCTCGTTATCCTTAGTAACGATATTTGATTCCTGTGGCGTTTTAGGACCTCAAACTTATATCCGTGTAAGATGAAGGTTTGCCCTATGTCCGGAATGATCCCGACGGAGTTGATGACGTACCCTGCTACGGTAGCTGCCACATCACTCCCAAACTTCGAGTAGATTTCGCGGTTGAGATCTCGGATGTTGATTGATCCATCGACGATGTATGAGCCATCGTCCTGGAGTCTGATGCCGCTCACGACCCCAACATCGTGCTCATCTTCGATGTCGCCAACAATCTCCTCGAGAATATCTTCGAGTGTGATTATTCCCATGAAGCTGCCGTACTCATCGACGACGATCGCTATGTGTTCATGGCGCCGCTTGAAGGCCTGCAGCTGATCTAGGAGGTCATTGTTTTCTGGAATGAACCACGGCTTCCTCGCTATCTCGCTGATATTGATGTTGACTTGGTCTCTGTTCTTTCTTATAGCCTTCAGTAGATCTGTAACATGTAGGATGCCTATGATGTTATCTTGGTCCCCACTCCATAGCGGAATCCTAGTGAACGGGCAGCTCAGTACCTTCTCAATCAGCACTTCGAGGCTATCGTCCGCGCAGTACATAGTCACATTGTTCCGATGAATCATTATGCTACTCACCTGCACTGTTCCGAGGTCCAGTACGCTCTGGAGCATCTCCTTTTCCTTCTCGGTATCCTCGACATCGAACCCCTTGTGGAGGGCTATCGCACCGCGAAGTTCGTCGAGGGATTCCTTGTACTCGTCCATCTCTGTGGGCTTTCGCCTTATCAGGGATATCATGCACTTCGAGATACTCCCTATGACGCTGTTCAGCGGCTTGAGTGCGATGTGTATGTATTTTATGAAGTGAGCAGACGGGAGGAGAACCCTGCAGGGGTTAGCAATTGTGAGCATCTTTGGGAGCACTTCCGAGAAGAGAACTATGAACATACTAGTGATGATTGGGGCCAGGAAGAGAGCGCAGCCCCCGAAGATGTTGTCGAAGATTTCAGTTGTAAATGCAACGGCTAGAGCGTTCAGAATCGTCGAGCATACGAGGATGGAGCTGATGACTCGGCTTATCTCTTCTTGTAGCTTAACGATGATGGAGGCCCTCTTATCTCCATCTGCAGCAAGGCCAAACATCTTGGGTTTCGAGTATGCGGTAATTGCCGTTTCACAGGCGGAGAAGTACGCTGAGCAGAACAGCAGAACAGCTACAAATACAGCTGTGAGAATCATCTCTACGAATGCCCCTCTTCGAAGCTAGCCCTTCTAAATTGCGTCCCAGTTCTGCTGCTAGATATTTCGCCTACATAGTATCCGGGCTGCCTTGCCGAAACGAGCGCCTCATCATCTTTCGGGAGCCACCACCAGGAGCTTACGCATGGGTTAGTGTCTTTCCCATCGATCGTACCTTGTGTTCCAGCTATTGCTGTGACGTCAGCCCCCGCTTCACCGCCGGCTCCGCCACTAGTTAGGATTATCATCATATCATTGAACCTACGCAGCAGATCTTCAACTCTGCCTTTGATTTCTGTCTTCCTCTCGTCACTGATTTGAGTCGCCGTCATCGCTTCTACACTTTTTTGGATCTGAGCTATTATTTCCCGCACCTTGCTATACCGTCCACGAAGGTCGGGTTTGCTTTGATCAGCATCTCCATCCAGGTTATTTATGTCTGCCTCGACCTCTGCAATCCGAGCATATATATTATCTAGGTTATCGGCATCAGACTGCACACTAGCATCTGCTGTAAGTCCCGCAGTTGCCAGAAATAGCCACACCACTACGTGCACCATAACCGCTCCACAATGTCAATATCCCTCTGCCTATAATACTAGCACAAAACAAGAGATAAGTAGAACAAGAGAGTTGCGCAGAGGCAAAATTCATCCATACGATTATCCATTGTGTGTAGGACTATGCGATGGAGGCTAAGCGTGGGCAAGCCTCAGAGCTAGTGGGAGTTAGCAAAATTTATCTCATGTAGAGCTTAGGCCGAATACTTTCTCTTAAATCACACTTCCCAGAACATGATAATAATCGGCTGGCGCGGCAGGCAAGCGGCGACAAAATGACAAAATGATTTTAAGTACTGCGAGACAGTTGATTTAGGTTTAATTTTTTGTTAACATTCCGTTATAGGGCAGAAAAAACTGAGACACCGTATGGCCGGCGCTGATAAATTTAAGATTGGATCTTGGGTGGTATACCCTCCACACGGAGTCGGTAAATTAGAGGCGGTTGAGGAGTTCGAAGTCGCTGGGGAGAAGGCTGAGTTTTTTGTGATTTCGATTCCTAAGAGTAAGCTTGTGTTGAGATTGCCCGTTAAGAAAATTGATCAATCTGGCCTCAGGCGCCTCACAAACAAAGATGATATGAAAAATGTTCTGGACATCCTGCTACAGAAGGCAAAGAAGAGGAAGGCGATGTGGAGCAAGCGCGCCCAGGAGTATGAGCTCAAGATAAATTCCGGTGATCCCTGCGCGCTGGCAGAAGTTATAAGGGATCTATATAAGGATGGTAGCAGCGGCACACAGTCTTTCAGTGAGCGACAGATATACCAGCTAGCGATAGAGCGTCTAGCACGTGAGCTTTCGATTGTTGAAAAGATTGCTGAGGACGAGGCCCGAAAGAAACTAGAAAATATCCTTCAAGCCGCCTGAATTTCCAGGTCTACCTACCAGAGGGGCGTGAAAATAGGCTTCTTTCCACAATCTTCAGAATCAGAATTTATGGAGATCCCCCCTTCGCACCACATCCGTTGTTTAAGGCTTTTATCAAGGCTGCCGCCACTAATAACCAACCCAAACTAACTTAGAGCTTTCTCAGCTCTATAGAAATGTTATCCCCTCATCCTGAACGGTGTCAAATTATTTTTACGCCCATGTGCATGTTCATATGATATGAGGCATCTACCTGCCTCAAGAGCCATACCAACATACTCCTCAAGCAGCACCCAGATACACCAATAGATCTCATACGAGTGCGCATTGGTGATATATCGTCTCTTAAGATATATGTTACAATTTGAGGGAAATTTTTGATATTATATATCAGTTACAACATGAAAATGAATCGGAGGACTACGATGAGAGCAATCATGACTGTTATGCTGATAGTCAGCTTCATAAGCGTATGCGGATCATCTCGTTCGTCAAAGCGAGATGACACAGTGGGGGTGATAACTCTATTATGGCAATACTATCCAAGCGAAACGGCACACGGAATTACGAGCGCCATATGCAAACAACTCGGAGTAATGGTCCCTCCGCAATTCAGCGTCGAAAAGAAGGTCGACTTACTCGCAGAGCGTTACGACCGAGTTCAAGAGTTGCTAGTACGGGTATCAACGTTCGGCGTGGATATGCTCAGGTTAAGCAGCTATCAAGACATTGGAACTCTCGTAGCCGCCAGGACCACTGATGCAGCACCCAGCGTCTCTCAGGGGCCACTTGAACTCCCACATATCTGTGAGATCACACAGCAGCTGGGAAATTTCGGCCCGGAGCCTAGCCCTTGCTTGCCCCCGCGTCCACCTGAAATACAACTGCCTGATCCTGCAGTCATCGCCCACGCCGGAGGAGTGCCACTCCTCACGATGATCCCACGCGGCACCCAGGAGCAATATGTATCCCACACTAGCCAAGAATACGACCGGGATGCACATCCGGTTTATCCATTAGTAACGGCAATTGCCAGCCGGTGTGGCTTGAAGTACAAAAATGTCATTGCAAAGCTCCTCAAGAGGTACGGAAGCAGACTGCGAAGTCAGAATGAAGTAGAGCTAGTCGAAGAGCTAGGGCAACACTTTTTTGGCGAACTCATGCGCGACTACAAAGCAGTTCAGCGAGGTGAAGACCCTCTTGGATCAAGTATGCCACCACCGGCATAGCCTCCACAATCAGAATTTATAAAAATGGTCCGCTCCTGAACTGTGTCAAATTATTTTTACGCCCATGTTGATAAAAACTTTTCTCCGTTAACTAAATAGTAACCCTTCACATGCTAACCTACTTATAGAATCTTATATCCTCTAAGGGGAGGAAAACATGAAAAGCAAGCTAATCAGTTTAACGGTAGCACTATGTGTTACAGGAATGGCAGAGGTGTATGGAAGCAGTGAAGGTCTAGAGAGAGTCCTTTAGTTGAGAGAACTGGAGGAGGGAGTGATACCGAAGAGGTAGTATCTGTACCACAGAAGGTGAGTACGGTGTTTGATGGATTCGATAAAACACGCGCTGAGATCGCTAGCCTCACCCAAATGGTAGCCACACTTGCCAAGAATGTGAGTACGTTGCAAAGCGCATTGGACGGCGTGATAGCACCTGGTAATGGAGAAACTAGCACTCCAGCCCCAGCAGGTGATCTAACCGAGGCCATAAGCGCCATGCTCGACGATAAGATAGGTGTCGATGAACACCCAGCAGAAGTAGAAGAATCAGTACCCGATTCAGGGGAAGGAGATCCCTCAGAGGGTGACCCAGAGATGGTACCAGCAACTGGGCTGTACGCTAGAGTAGCGAGAGTTGAGCAAAGGGTGGAGCACATGATAGGGGGCCAGCGTTCAGTTGCAGGCTTACAGGTGATGCCTTACATCAATAAGCTAGCTGAGGACAACCCAATCCCATTTGAATGGAAGGAAGCGATAATGGAGGTCATGCTCAACGAGCTGGTAGACCACGGCAAAGTAACGAGTCTGTTACGTTCGATGGCGGCGTGGACAAGGTATGACCGTACTGGGGGCTCGAAGGACGCTGACCATGTTAACTGGTATGGAGCTGGCTCATTGAGAGACGACGGCACCATTTTCCTTGTAAGAGGGACTACAGAACTTGGACAACCGATTGTAGCATGTGCCACTGTAACCATGTTCACCGACCAAGGCTCACGCCCTTACAAAATGGCTGCCGGCCTACTAGATGGTACCAACCTCCTGGGTCTCTATATCGACTACACCATGAGCAACGCAGGCGTCATCAACATACTCGAGCTAGCCATGCGGGGAGTGAGGCGGATAAGCTCCATTACTGAACTGTTCATACTTACACCAGCAGGGTATACCTACGGTTCAGACAACCCGATGTCTTCCTACGTACAGGATCTCCTCGGACCAACACCCGAGTTCAGCTATGGCCCAGACGCGGACCTAGACAGGAAAAATCGTGCAATGGCCAACATTGCTATCAGACATATCGATCGCGTCATAATTAAGACGATGACAGTAAATACAAACGATATGGATTACGCCCTCATCCAGTACCACAGCCCCAACGAAACCGAATTCTGGTATCCGATCCCTGAGGGAGCCACGACGCTTCTGCAGCTGATGTCCACCCCGCCAGTACCAAACCCCGGCCAAGCGGAAGCTCCTGCAGAATAAGCATAGCGACCAAGAAGCTGAACCCTCTCCAGAAATGCCCTTACTCAGAGGTCGTTTCTGTCGGTAGGCCAACCCAAAACTAGACACAGATGGCAAAAGGGTATATAAGCAAGGAATCGAGTCTGGCGCTGAGAATGGGACGGGTTGGTAAATGCGTAAGATCAAGCTGTCTGCTGCGTGGTTTTCTGAACGCGAAATAGAGGCGGTGGCGCGGGTCATGAAAAGGGGCTCTGTAAGCATGGGCCAGGAGACTCTCCAGTTCGAACGCGAATTGCTGAGTTTCTTTGGGCGGCCGGAGTCTCATGTGATATGCGTACAGTCATGCACCGCCGCTATTCAACTTTCAGTACAAGCGTATGGCATCGGATTAGGGGCCGATGTTCTAGTCCCCACCCTAACATTCGTCTCTACGTTTCAGGCGGTGAAAGCATGCGGCGCCACACCAATCCCATGTGATGTTAACCCAAGTGATGGGGTCATAGATTTGGATGATGCTGCGAGGAGAATCACCACTAACACCAAGGCCATTCTCCCAGTGATTTACGCCGGGTGCGATTCGAGGGTCTCCGACATTTATGAATTCGCGAGACGTTACGGAATCAGGGTTATTGAGGACGTTGCTCACTGCTTCGGTAACGATGACGTTGCGCAGCGTGATGGGCTCCTGTGCTTCAGCTTCGACCCTATAAAGAATATATCGTGCGGAGATGGTGGCTGCATCCTGACGGCTGATTCTGCTATCGCCAGCCGCCTGCAGGATATGAGGTTGCTTGGAGTTATTGGAGATACCGAGAAGAGGTACAATGGACAACGAAGCTGGGATTTCGATGTCGTTGAACAAGGGTGGCGGTTGCATATGAATGATATAGCAGCCGCAATCGGAAGGGCCCAACTCTCCAGGTTCCAGCAGATTAAGGAGAAACGACAAAACAACGCCAGGATGTACATCAATGCATTCGTAGGGTTGGACGGGCTGCAGCTATTCCCAGTTGATACCAAGACGTCTGTCCCACACATTTTCCCTGTCATTGTCAAGAATGGCCTACGCGACTCACTGAAGGAGTTCCTGGCTGAGCATGGCGTGGAAACCGGCATTCAGTACAAACCGAATCACCTTCTGTCGTATTTCAATCTAGGATACGATCTTCCAAACGCTATGGGGCTGTACAGAAACATGCTTTCTCTTCCGGTGCATCCGCTGCTATCTGAAGACGATGTCAGGTACGTCATCAACTCTGTACTCCGCTTCTTCAAACAGTAACCTTCCTCGAGACCAGGACCATGCCACTTAATATAATACATTTGGAGACAGTGAGAAGCACGAACGACTACGCCCTCAAACTCATAATTGATACGGCCACTAAACCTCCACAATCAGTTTCTTGCTGCGTCGATCCGGTGCTCGAATGCTCATGTACCTCTGAGTACACTCCGCTTCTCCGCTCCGTGTCTCCTAGCAATAACTCTGATTCTGGAGGTTTGGAAGGAAGTCTGATGAATAACCCAAACTCTCTAGACCTCTCATCTTCCGATGTAGCAATATTGGCGGATGTGCAGACTGCTGGGAGGGGGAGACTCAACTCGAGAACCTGGATCTCGGTACCAGGGAATTTCCACTGCTCCTATATCATTAACCTAGAAAGGCGTGGAGTGAGTGAAAGCTGCACCGCAGAGTTAACCTCCACAACGCTCAACTCCATTCGGCAGTTGCTACTCGGGCTGCTGGAGAGGCGTGAGGGTAGTGGTGCTGGGCAGAAGAGGATCGTACCAGCTGACATATCTATTAAACAGCCGAACGATGTCCTGATACGCGGGAGGAAGGTAGCGGGGGTACTGGTAGAGGTGTACTACCCCTATGCCATCATTGGTGTTGGAATCAACACAACCTCCGCCCCCCTCCCGACTTCGACCTGCATACTGGATGAGCTCTCAGTTCAGGTTGATAACCGGGAGATAGTGACCAGACTTCACTCCCCCTCCCAATCTTCCGATGGTGATTGTTGAGGGAACTGACGGTATACTCCTTCGTACCTTTCTAGCTACGTTATCAGCTCCTCTAGTGAAATTTGCTTTGCTGCCTCATCACACAATTATTCTTGACACCGCCCTCTACCCTCAATCACAATATGTAATATGCGATCTGCTACGCGTGGGAGGATATGATGAAGAGGATACTACTGGGGATAGTAATGGGAATAATATGTTGTGAGGTAGGAGAGGGGAGTAGATGTGGGACCATACCTACATCAGACGTGCCTTCCAGCCGCGAGGTCTTCTTCGAGGCTAGAGATCAAGCTTCCTCAATTCCAATCGCACAGATCCTGAACATGAAAGCGAGGCTCTCTACAGTAACTGATGATCCCTGGATTATGGTACGACGTACTGGCCAAGTTAATGTACACCGCATACGAGAAACAAGTGATCACTGCTATGTTCATATACAGTCCCCAGATAGCCTGGACACTACCACTTTCCTCGTTACGCATCCAGGACTTCAGCCAGGTCTCTTCACCGATGCGCTAGAACTGACCACCGACATCAGATGCTTTGCCATAGGAGCAACGGACGCTGTAGTTGAGATACCTTCCCAAAGAGCACATGAGTGGCTTACCAAGGAAGTGATTCCACTGATACCGCCAAAGCCCGGAGATCACGCTTCACCACGTATTCCAGACATTACGAATCTACTACCGAGCGTAAATTCGTCTGGATGGTACGACCAAGAAGCAACCCCATTCGCCGTCCCGTATTGGATGATTAAGGCCATGCAGGAAGAGTTCTCGGATATTAACCTATCGCCCATGCTCGCAGTATCGTGCAATGGTGAATGGCGGTTGATTGGTAACAGAGAAGATCACTACAACCTATACATCATGATGCTTTCCGGGGCGGAAGACTTGGTACAAACCTACTACATACTCATAAACAGGCTGAATCCTCTTCAGAGTATCTTCAACTTCGAGCGGGCTGGTGAGCCAGAGCTGCTTGCTCAAGATCTCAGAGTCCTTAAGCTGACCAGAGATGGCAATTTCTCTGAGGCAAACGCTCCAGAAATGACTCGATTTCTCACCGACACAGTATTCCCACGATCACATATCCTTAAAATAATTGCAGCTAACCGCGAGCGAAAGATTCTACAACAAACTGCCATGGCCCAGCGGCCCCCTGCAAAGATCAGTGGTATTGAAAAAGAGCGAGGACGTCCCATAGGCCTCATACCAGAAGAGCGGGAAAGCACCACAGTGCAACAGTTAATGGCAGCAGCGCCAAGTCACACTTCATTATTCTCTACTATTGAAAAGATAAATCAGCATCTTATTAATGTTATTAGTGCCGTACAAGAGGAGCCAACGGAAGTACCACCACCGCCCCCTCCTGTTCCCGAGGTCGAGCAACCTAAAGCAGGTGACCACGATGCTGCTAGGAAAACCAATCCACCAGTGGCCCAACAGCCTCCTACAAGACCCAACTACGGCAATCGTGAAAGAGAAAGCTCCATGATAGAGCGGGAAAGATGCACATTAGTACCGATACATCCAGCGTCAACGTCCCCTCCATCATTCCCTGATTCATCTGCACTATTTTCTCCTAGGTCAAAAGCAGTACCACCGCTCCCTCCTCTTCCCGAGGTCGAGCAATCTAAAGCAGGTGACCACGATGCTGCCAGGAAAACCAATCAGACTAACCTGCTCAATTGGGCAGCACGAGCTGCGCAGGGAGCTACCCATCCAGAACAGATCGACACTATTATCCAGCAGCTAAGACCAATTACCGAGGTTGCAGACCCAACCTACAGTTACGTTGCGGATTCTGTGACTAGGGCTGACATGGTTGCCGGCCGCGACAAAGCCTGGGCACTCAGACAGGAGCTGCGAATAAGGCTGAAAGTGATGGAGAAGGAGCCAAAGGAAGTACCACTACCGCCCCCTCCTGTTCCGTCTTCTGTGCGACATCAAGACGCTGGTGGATCTGATGCTACCAGGAGAACAAAGCCACCAGTGGCCCAACAGCCTCCTACAAGACCCAACTACGGCAGTCGTGAAAGAGAAAGTTCCATAATGGAGTGCGAAGAATACGCATCAGCACCGATATGTCAAACGCCACCACCTTCAGAACCCATGGTTGTACAGGGAATGTACTCGAGTCGTTATAATTCTCAGAAGGAGCAAAGAGAAGCATCAGCTCCACCACCGCTCCCTCCTCTTCCGTCCGCTGTGCAACGTCAAGATGTTGGTGGCCCTGATGCTGCCAGGATAGCTGATCAGATTAACCTGCTCAATTGGGCAGCACGAGCTGCGCAGGAGGCTACCCATCCAGAACAGATCGACTTCATTATCAATCATCTAAGACCAATTACCGAAGTTGCAGACCCAACCTACAGTTACGTTGCGAATTCTGAGACTAGGGCTGACATGGTTGCCGGCCACAAGAGAGCCTGGGACATTACACGAGAACTGCAAGGAAGGCCGAGAGGATGAAAGAGAGAGGAGTGGTGTGAGGCTTAACAGACTTCACACCCAACCTCCACCCTCTCAAATCTTCCGGTGGTGATTATTGAGGGGAATGGTGGTATACTCCTTCGTACCTTGATAGATTAATTGTATGGTCATCTGCATCTGTGGCACGTAAGAATAGAAAGCAGCTCTTTAAGAATCTTACCCTGGCGAGGGTAATCCCGAATCTTGCTACGTTATCAGCTCTTCTAGTGGGGTTTACGCAGGTGAGGTTTGCCTTGGATGAGCAGTGGGAATATGCGGTAATCTCTGTGATAGCTGCGGCGTTCCTCGATGCGACAGATGGGCGGCTCGCGAGGCTATTCAATTCCTGTAGTAGGTTCGGAGCTGAGCTTGATTCCCTCTCTGATTTTGCTGTATTTGGACTGTGTCCTGCAATCGTTATGTATCTCTATAGCCTATCGCATTTGGGGAGAGCCGGGTGGGCAGCATCAATCTTCTTCGCCGCCTGCATGGGGCTGAGGTTGGCGAGGTTCAATACATGTGATATTGAAAACATTAAGACCCCGCTATCCGGTAAGTTCTTCACAGGTGTCCCAGCGCCGGCAGGGGCCATCCTAGCTCTCTTCCCGATAATATTATTCAACGCCTTCGGACTGGATCTATTCAGAAATCCATACCTCTGCATAACTGACATAACCATAGCCGGCCTCCTATGCATCTCGAAATTCCCAACCATTTCCATTAAAAAATTTCACATACGGAAGGACCAGTACCTGCCGTTCCTGTTATCAATGGTCATAGTAATCGTGATGGTTTTTATGTACACATGGAAGGCGCTGAGCCTATTCGTGCTATCATACATCGTATCGATATTTATCTGCTCCAGGATGGCGAAACGAACTTTGCACCATGATAAAGAACTTGCTCATTAACAACTTCAGGAATTACGAGAGTGCCAGGTTGAGCCTAGAGGAGGGTGGCAGTGATATCGTAGTCCTCTACGGAGAAAATGGAGAGGGGAAGACTAATGTTCTAGAGGCGATATCCACATTCTCTGAACTCGGTGGATTCAAGCGCTCCAGGTATGAGGAGATGGTCAATAATATCTCAAACAAACCATACTGGAACATCGTACTCGAAACTGAAATTACAGAGTTCTCATCGGGGTACATAGCCAGGGAGAATCCACCTCCCTCTTCTGGAACTACCTGGAGGAGGTATCTTAAGGTTGGTGATAAGGCAGTGCGGAACCTCACTGCATTCTATGATGAAAACTACATCCTGTGGTTGACGTATGAGTCGGATAGATTATTTATGCAGTCTCCATCTGCTAGACGCGATTTCCTGGATATGCTGTGCTGCGTTAGGAATAAGGCGCATGGGGCCAACGTGAAGGCCTACGAGAAGCTCACTCGCGAACGCATCAAGATTCTGAAAAAATGCAATGAGCAACATGGGCTAAAAAAAGATATTGACTCCTGGCTGCAGGGGGTTGAAAATAAGATATCGGCTCTCGGAATAGAGATAGCCGATAGACGTATCGATGTGGTGCGCGAACTCGAGGAGTCGCAGCTCTCGGACGTTGAGTTCCCAAGATTCAAGAATTGGATGACAGGGCCGCTGGAGGATGGTATAATGACGTCATGCTCAGAGTGCCTTGTTGATGAGTATGTATCTGAGCTCAAACGTAATCGACAGAAAGACTGTTTCTCAGGTTCAACTGCGGTCGGGCCTAATAGGAGTGACTGGATTGTTGTTCGTGAAGATAGTAGACCTCTTTCGAAACCTTCAGAATCAGAACTTATGGAAGGAGACACGGAGCAGAGAAGCGGAGTGTACAGAGACGTACATGAGCATTCGAGCACCGGATCGACGCAGCAGAAGACTGATTATGAAGGGTTACGAGGGAGGTCTAATGAAATGCCTGCGCGGCTTCTCTCTGCTGGAGAGCAAAAGATGTTGCTAACCGGAGCGTTCTTCGCCTTCGTAATGATGTCACTCAGAGCAGATCATCGAAATCTGATACTTCTCCTGGACGACGTCGTAGCCCACCTCGATCTTAAACACAGAACACTGATATTTGGATATGTGAAAGCCATAGTAGCTAACTATCCTAATAAGACAAGTGTATGGCTCTCTGGCCCAGAAAGAGAACTCTTTACCGGCCTAGAAGGAGAAGCCGAATTTTTTAACATTCATGATAATAACATAGAGAGGAGATAGAAAATGACAACGAATAACAATAATTATGATGCAGATTCCATAAAGGTCCTGAAGGGCCTCGATGCCGTTAGAAAGCGGCCTGGAATGTATATAGGTGATACCGACGATGGCACAGGCCTTCACCATCTCATCTACGAGGTGGTTGATAACGCTATAGATGAAGCCCTCGCCGGACACTGCCACAATATAACGGTTACCGTAGAGGATGGAGGCTACGTCTCAGTAGTAGATGATGGCCGCGGAATCCCAGTTGATATCCACAAGGAGATGGGAGTCTCCGCAGCAGAGGTCATCATGACGCAGCTCCACGCCGGCGGTAAATTTGATCAGAATTCATATAAGGTATCTGGAGGGCTCCATGGAGTCGGCGTATCCGTCGTTAATGCCCTATCAGAAACTCTGGAGCTAACAATCTGGAAGGACCATAAAAAGTACTTCATGAGATTTGACCATGGAGTGCCGGTTGAGCCACTAAAGGTAGTCTCAGAGAACATTGCTACTTCAGGATCAGATAAAGAGGTCTCATCAGGAACTATGGTCCGGTTTAAACCGGACCCCGCCATCTTCAAAATCACCAAATTTGATAGGTCTACAATCGAACGCAGGATTAGGGAGCTAGCCTTCTTAAACCACGGCGTTAAGATAAATGTTATCGATGAAAGGCCAGAATCCCCATATGAGAATAAGTTCCACTATGAAGGAGGCCTTGAAGCGTTTGTTAGATATATAGATTCCGGAAAGACAGTTCTCCACCCAAAGATAATTCTTGCTGATAACTCATCATCCAATCCGGATGTGATCGTTCAGATGGCGATGGAGTGGACCGATAGCTATCACGAAAACATCCTGTGCTTTACGAACAATATTCCACAGCATGATGGAGGTACACATTTGGCCGGCTTTAAAGCCGGCCTCACGAGAGTCGTTACAAACTACGTAACTAACAACTCGGTAAAATCCTCAAGTAAGAAGGATCTGAAATCCTCGATCATCGGGGATGATATAAGGGAGGGACTCACATGCGTCCTATCCATCAAAGTTCCAGACCCAAAGTTCTCATCTCAGACGAAGGATAAACTCGTTTCATCTGAGGTGCGCCCTGTGGTGGAGGGAGCAATCGCCGATGCCGTCAGTAACTGGTTCGAAGAAAATCCAGCCATGGGGAAAGTGGTACTCGATAAGATTTTCGAGGCCGTCGCTGCGAGGGAGGCTGCCAGAAAAGCAAGAGAACTCACAAGGAGAAAGGGAGCCCTCGATATAGCATCCCTCCCAGGAAAGCTAGCTGACTGCTCCGAGAAAGACCCAGCACTAAGTGAGATGTTCATAGTGGAAGGTGAGTCAGCAGGTGGCTCCGCCAAGATGGGACGCGACCGGAAAATCCAGGCAATCCTCGCACTACGCGGAAAGATCCTAAACGTAGAGAAGGCTAGGTTTGACAAGATGCTATCATCCGAAGCAATCGGAACATTGATAACTGCGATAGGCACAGGTATCGGAAGGGATGATTTCGACATAGATAAGGCTAGGTATCACAAGATCGTGATCATGACTGATGCCGACGTCGACGGCAGCCACATAAGAACCCTACTCCTCACATTCTTCTATAGACATATGAAACCCGTTATCGATAAGGGCTACCTCTACATCGCACAGCCCCCGCTCTATAAGGTTAAAAAGGGGAATTCAGTTGTGTACATTAAGGATGAAAATGCCTTTAATGAATACCTCCTTGATGAGGCAACGAAGGATGCTAAACTAACATTCCACACCGGTGAAATGGTGAATGGTTGTGACCTGCGGCAGATTGCAGAGATGGCAACGAATGTAAGTAATTCAATCAATGCACTTAGCCCACACATCAGCAATCCTAGCATCATAGAAAAGCTACTGCTGAGTGGCTTCCTCTCTACGGGATCGATGGAGCAAGGAGACGGTGGCCATGGAATAGTAGGGAGTAGCCACCATGCACCGAACGACCACTCCCCACCGCACGGGAGTATGCCGGATACAGCTGGAGATGTCAACATATTACAGGGATATCTCGATAAGATGAAGACAGATGAATATAGCTATGAAGCTGTAATCCGTACCCCCCTCCAGCAACCTTCAGAGTCGGAGGAAGGATCCATTCTCGAGATCATCGTCAACTCGTTCGGCTCGAAGGAATTCATAACGATCGATAGGCAGTTCCTGAGTCTCCCAGCGGTGAGGTCTCTAGGCCACCTCCACAGCAAGCTATACGGTATGTTCAGTGATGTTGCACAACTAGAGCTAAACGGTGGAAAGGAGAAGATCAGCGTCAGCGGCCCACTGGAATTATCGGAGAGGATTCTGGAATATGGTAGGAAGGGGTTGACAATCAACAGATACAAAGGCCTAGGAGAAATGAATGCAGATCAGCTGTGGGAGACGACTCTCGATCCATCTGCTAGGACATTGTTACAGGTCAGGATGACGCAGGCAGAGGAAGCCGATAAGATCTTCTCAGTGCTGATGGGAGATATCGTAGAGCCACGCCGTGAGTTCATTCAAGCCAACGCAGAACGCGTCAAAAACCTAGATGTTTAGGGAGTTGGGGTTGAGCTGCTAAACGCGGAGTGCTTCAACTGGATCTAGTTTCGCGGCTTTCCTGGCGGGGTATGCTGTTGCCAGTAGACATAGGATCAATGACAATCCCACTATGCATGTAACCTCTTGCCAATCTATTTTCGACGGAACATTCGCGAGGAAGTAAAGTTCCTCATTGAAGAGCTCTGAGTGCGAAAGCTTCTCCAGGAAATTCTTGATTCTATCGATGTTGAGTGACACCAGCAATCCTAGTCCGAGGCCGGATCCCGTACCTAGCACTCCGACTGCTGCCCCTATTAGTAGGAAGATTCTGGAGATTGATCGTTTAGTAGCTCCCATTGTTCTGAGGATCGCGATATCACGAACCTTGCTATTCGTCAGCATTGTGAGACCAGAGACGATGTTGAACATGGCTACCAGTATGATGATGCTCAGTATCAATATCATCACATTCTTCTCGACGACAACAGCATGGAATATGCTAGCATCTGAATGCTGCCAGTCAAAAACAGAAAAATTCTGACCAAGCTTGCGGGCTAGATTCTCTGATACAGCCTTGACGTTCTCGGCGTTATCAATAAAGATTTCGATTTGCGAGACTCCAGCGCCATCACCAAAGAACTGCTGTCCGGCCGCTAGTGGCATGATGAGTACATTCTTGTCGTACTCATTCATTCCGATCTCAAAGATCCCTACTATCGTGAAGGCTTCATCTTTCGGGAGGTCGCCAAATGGGGTTACCACACCGTTATGGATCAGCAGCTTTACTGTGTCTCCAACAGCAAATCCGAAACTCTCTGCCATTCGCTTCCCGATTAAAATACCGCGGCCTTTAAAATCTTTAATATCTCCGGTATTGATTCTTTGGCTGATCAGCCGTTTGGATAGTAATGATTCCGTGGACATGCACTGTGTGATAACTCCCCTCGCAGTCTTCCCAGCTACCATAATCGCCTGGCGCTCTGTTTGGGGAATCACGTTGATTACAGACTTATCTGCCGATTTGATGTCGCTTACAACTTTGTCGTAATCTACAATCGGTGAGCGCAAGGCTGATTGCACGATGATGTGCCCCTTCATTCCAACTATCTTTTCGAGGAGCTCATACCGAAAGCCATTCATCACGGACGTTACGATTATCAGGGTTGCGACACCGAGCGCTATTCCGATAAATGAGAATAGGGTTACTATGTAGGCGAAACCGGCCCTCTTCCTAGAACACAGATACCTTCTAGCTACGAACCACTCTATCATCTTATCTCTGCACGTTTCGGTATGGTGCCCGGAAGAAGACTCGAACTTCCACGGAGTTGCCCCCACACGCACCTGAAGCGTGCGCGTCTACCAGTTCCACCACCCGGGCACTCCACACATTGTACGATATTCGAGACTAGTAGCACAAGCCCGCAGATCGAATTATGTAGATCGTATGAGACACGACATGCACTCAAAAATATTTCATCCGTTAACTATTTTTTAACCCTTCACATGCTAACCTACTTATAGAAATCTTTATTCTCTAAGGGGAGGAATCCTAATGAAAAGCAAATTGGTAACGTTAACGGTAGCACTATGTGTTACAGGTATAGCAGAGGTGTATGGAAGTGGTGAAGGTCTAGAGAGAGAGAGAGAGAGAGTCCTTTAGTTGAGAGAGATCTGGTTCCAGCTAGGACACTGTTTCAGGAGAATAGGGAACTGAGAAACGAGGTTGATAAACTCAAGCAAGAGATGGCAGTATACAAAGAGCTACTAGGCCACCCAGCAATACAAGCAAGTGGGACTGGTCCCAAGGCGGTGAAAGCCCAAGCTCCAACAGGATTATTTCTGTTCACCCATCAACAGTGGTTGATCAATGGAGCAGCTCGGCTGATATACGACATATGCAGCACCGTACCACAGCCGCTATGCATAGAAATAGCCGTAAGGAGGATAATCCAGCGGCAGCTAGAAGAAATCGATGGAGATACAGACATACAACAAATTAGAGATTGCTGGCGATGGCGCTACACTGGGGCCACTTATACCGCACCCTGCCATATGTACACGGTCACGATCGACTCAACGACAAAACGACAGCAGCTATGCTGCGCAACAATGGAAATGAACAGCTACTGTCTTCTTGGGTACGCAGACGAAACGAGCCGGCTCAGTAATACCACGGCAACCCTCGGAGTTCCACCGACTAACACTAGCGCGATGGAAATAGCAAGCTACACCAATAACCCTATAGCAGATGAACTTACACGCTTCACGGTTAAAGAATTAGCCTACGCGGGCGGCATAACAGCAGTCAGAAGAGCGAGTGATTGTCTCCAAGACGAATGCCTAATAATGGGATTGAAGTACGAAGGACTCACGGAGACGATGAAAGACAAGCTGAGCATAAGGCACATAGTGCGGAGTGGAGTGACCGACGCAGCAACCAGAGCCGCCTACCCCATCCCCTACATCCTGTACCAGCGACTCCAGCCACCACCTACGGCAGAAGATGATACCCCAGCGTAAGCATGGAATTACGGAGAGAAGGCCTCAGCTAAATCCTACTACACCCACATGAGCAGTTTTGGCATGGTCTGTGGTACTTATTGGTAACGACGAATCCGTGTCCATCGGCGTTATCAGCAAGGTCGATGCTGAGGCCTCTAATCATCAGCGCTATCTCATGCTCGTAGAAGAATTTGATGCCACTGGCCTCTAGCGTATCCAGGTTAGCTCCATCATCAGACACGTACGAAAGCGAGTAGTCTATGCCGACAGCACAACCGCCACTCCCGATCGATATTAATATTCCCTTCCCACCATGTTCAGTCAGCATTTCCTTGACCTTATCGGCTGCCGCACTCGTTATGGTAATCGCACTGCCAGTGTTATTATTTTTAGCAATGTAATCGTCGATCGCGGCGTCAACAGCCTCCTTCGCAAGCACAGAACAATGGCGCTTGATATCAGACAATTCCAGGAACTGAGCAACATCTTCATTCCTGATTTTGAGGGCCTCCACAATCGTCTTGCCACGCAGGATCGTGGTTGCCAGCTCCATAGAGGCGATCGCAGAAACACACCCAAACACCTTGTACTTCGCATCAGCTATCACATCGTTATCATCGAAAAACAACTGCAACTTCATGACGTCTCCACATAGCGGAGAGCCAACGATACCAGTTCCAACGTTCGGGAGGCCCTCATCAAACCCTCCTGTGTTGTTCATTTTCTCATAGTACTCTATCGTTCTCTCGCTGTACTTCACCGGAAACTACACCCCTTAAATACACTGTCCACGCTTTGACCGCTTCGTATTATATCCCAAACTGGGCTGATGGCTCGCAACTTTTTCGTGGCGGCCACTAGCTCTGAGATAGCCAAATCTATGTCGGCTTCTGTGGTCTGCTTTCCAATCGAAATTCTGATTGATGATTGGGCGATATCTGCAGGGATGTCCATTGCCGCCAACACATGTGATATCGTGAGCTTGCTTGATGTGCAGGCAGAGCCAGATGAAACGGCTATGTTTTTCGCCTCCATCATAATTGCCTCCCCCTCACATCCTCTAAAGCTTATATTCACGATCCCTGGGTAGCTATGCTCCTGATTGCCGTTTATGTAGATTTCGGCGAGCTGCCCTGTGATACCATTAATCAGCATATTCCTCAGAGATTGGATATGTTCAAAATTCCCTTGAAGTTCAGAGGCGGCGATCTCAGCTGCCTTTCCCATCCCAACACAAATCGGAACAGGAACACTGCCGGAGCGTACACCGAATTCCACATCACGATTAGCTCCCGGGACTCGAAGAAGCCTCGCATTGGATGACTTGAAATACAGGATCCCAACGCCATTCGGACCATATATCTTATGGCCAGATGCACTCAAAAAATCGACATCCAGCTCCTTGACGTTAATGGGAATTTTCCCAAACGCCTGCGTCGCATCGGTATGCACCAACACTCCACGCTCATGACAAATCTCGATTATCCTCCTCGCATCCTGCTTGACTCCAGTCTCATTATTTACGAAGCAAAAAGACAGGAGCCCCGTCGTATCCTTAATGGAATCAACGAGGTAGTTTAAGTCTAGCAGACCATCTCCCCCGATGTCAAGCAGTGTTATATCAAGCCCATCTCTCTTGATGTAATCTGCGCAATCGAGGACTGATTTGTGTTCAGTTTTAAGAGTCATGAAGTGCGGCTTCCCAGCTTTACCAAGGGCTTTCATCACCCTAATCGTGGCGATCTTGTTTGCCTCAGTAGCTCCACTCGTAAATATGACTTCCTCAAAATCGGCATGGATCAGCTCCTTTATCTGAATCCTAGCAGCGTCCACCCCCTCCAGAGCCATCGCCCCAAAACTATGCAGGGAATTTGGATTACCAAAGATGTCGCAAAAATATGGATTCATAGCCTCCAGGACCATTGGATCACACGGCGTCGTTGCCGCATAGTCCAGATATACAATTCCGTTCAATCTGACACAGAGTAAGGTTCGATTCCTAGACATTATACCGATCAATGATAAAATCTCAAACCCCAGACCGCTCCACTTCCAATATCTACACATGAGATATTTCAGCCCACAATAAACCTGTTCATATATTTTCCCCTGCTACCATGAAGGAGCAACTCTACCATTACTCATTCCGTTCACAGCAACTGCCATTTTTTCTCATATGTGTCTGAACTTAGCCACGGCCGTGAAGCTCATATTCTCCATCATGAATCACATGCGCAGAAAGCAATACCATCAGTTTCTTTGCAAGTTAACTAATTTTTAATATTTCGCTGGTAGAATTGATAGTACGTGCAACTTTGATACAAGGTTCAAACATGATAAATTTAAGGAAACTAACCGCCACAGCAGCCCTAGCATCTCTAGCAATCCTGCAAATGAGCGCAGCTACTGAAGCAGCCAGACCACAAGCTGGAGTCCAGAGTAGACAGCAACCAGCAGCACAATCGCAAATCACGAGTCGCGGTGCAGGACGGGTACAGCAAAGATCACCGTTGCCGCCAGCAGTGCAGCCCGGAGCTGCCGGTGCTGATGGAAACCGGGTGCAACCGCGAGCACTCCCAGCGCAGCAAGCGACAGCACGAGGGACACCACCACAGGACGCCACGGTAGCCAGCCAGGCCGCGGTAGCGCAGGGACGACAGAGACACTCACCACCACCGTCACAAACCCTAGCCCATGCAGACACCGATACCAGCGGAACACAACTGTCTACGGGACGGGGGCGTCGTCAGAGATCAGCGACACCACGGCACAGACAGCCACAACAGCACCGCCGGCTGGGTCAGCGCGCAGCGTCAGCGCCAGCTACAACTGGACATCGTCGCCAAGCCCAACCTCCTGTGGAGCCAGTCCAGCAACAAGCAGCTCCAGGACAGCGGAGACACTCACCATCGCAGAGCGCAGCACCAGCCCGGCAACAAGCAGCCCAGCCCGGACGAGCAGGTGGCTCACCAATCGACAGAACAGCAAGGGGGCAGAGCGCAGCACCAGTCCAGCAGCAAGCAGTCCCAGCGCAAGCAGCTCCAGGACAGCGGAGACACTCACCATCGCAGAGTGCTGCACCAGTCCAACAACCGGTAACCCCAGCACAAGCAACCCAACGCAGGAGTGCCAGCGCGTCCCCGGCTGGGTACGCAGGAGCGTACGGTAACAGTCCGCAGGGACAGCAACAGACGGCTGGGCGTCCAAGACACTAGCCTCAGCGAAAGGAGGGGGCTGGTATAGCCTCCCTCCCATCCAGAAACCTCAGCAGTTCCGAATTCCCCTAGATTAGTGTATGCTGTGGGCCATACGGCGGCACATCAGTTTTTATTTAATGCAAGATTCTATGGCACAGGGCGCGAGAGATGTAGTAGTAATCGGGTCTGGGCCTGCTGGCCTCACCGCCGCGATATACCTAGCTAGAGCAGGGCTAATACCTACGGTTCTAACAGGTCCTAATCCTGGTGGCCAGCTCGTTAACACAGATATGATTGAGAACTTCCCTGGCTTTACGTCCATCCGCGGAGCAGACTTAATGATGCAGATATTATCACAGACAGAAGCATGCGGAGCTGAACTCATCTACGAGCCTGCCGAATCAATCAGCGTACACGATGGCCTATTCAAGGTTACACTCCCTCAGGAACCAACAACTCCAGCAGCTACGATACATTCGCGATCCGTATTAATTGCAACGGGAGCGCGGCACAGGCACCTAGGTATCCCGGGAGAAGCAGAGTTTATAAACAGGGGAGTATCGTGGTGCGCGACATGTGATGGCCCAATGTACAAGGGGAAGAGAGTCGCCGTCGTAGGAGGTGGGAATTCCGCGGTAATGGAAGCACTCTTCCTTTCGAGCTTCGCAGCCACCGTCACATTGATACACAGGCGAGATTCCCTCCGAGCAGATGACTCCATGCAGAAAAGACTCTTCGCGAAAAATAATGTGAACTTGGTTTGGAATACAGAGTTAGCTGAGATTTTAGGCAGCTCCAAAGTTGAATCGTTGCGCCTCAAGGACAGACTTACCAACGAAGAGACGATGTATGATGTAGATGGGGTATTTATAGCAGTCGGAACGGTACCAACATCGGAGCTAGTGCGTGAGCTCGTTCAGTGTGATGAGGATGGTTACATCATCGCCGATGATACTCAAACTTCTTGCAATGGCTTGTTTGCAGCAGGAGATGTCGTAAGCAACACACTGAAGCAGGCTGTCTATGCCGCTGGCCAAGGAGCCCTAGCCGCCAGACAAATCGAGACGTTTCTGGGGATTCGCTAATGGAACGTAAGGGTAATGCACCTGGGAATTCGAGTACCGGATCGACGCAGCAGGAAGGTGATTGTGGATTACAATTAAAACCTTCAGAATCAGAATTACAGCAGGGAGTGGTGTACTCAGAGGTACATGAGCATTCGAGCACCGGCTCAACGCAGCAGGGAGGTGATTGTGGATTACAATTAAAACCTTCAGAATCAGAGTTACAGCAGGGAGTGGTGTACTCAGAGGTACATGAGCATTCGAGTACCGGATCGACGCAGCAGGAAGGTGATTGTGGATTACAATTAAAACCTTCAGAATCAGAGTTATTGCTAGGAGACACGGAGCGGAGAAGCGGAGTGTACTCAGAGGTACATGAGCATTCGAGCACCGGATCGACGCAGCAAGAAGCTGATTGTGGAGGTTTTTTGGGGGGGGGGAGGAGATGCTTGTTTGTCACTGTTGTCGGCGCAGCTAACGCTGGGAAGTCAACCCTCATCAACACAATCATCGGAGAGAAGGTATCCATAGTATCACATAGAGTTCAAACCACCAGGAGGGCCATCCGCGGAATAGCTACCATCGGAGTGGCTCAGGTCGTCTTCCTGGATACTCCGGGATTCTGCACCGCCGCCTCTCCTCTTGAAAAGGTTCTCCTTACTAACCTCAGAAAGTCCTGCAGGGATCCGGAGATGATCCTCCTCGTCATAGATGCCACTTCAAAGAACCACAACCAGAGCATGAAGTTTGTAGAGAGGACGCAGAAAGCGAAGGTACCATTCGTTGTGGTGATCAACAAGGTTGATGTAGCGAAGAGGGAGGATGTCCTCAAGATCGCTAGTATGTTATCTAGCCACGATGGTATCATGAAGGTGTTTATGGTGTCGGCCTTACTTGACGATGGGATATGTGATTTGAAGAACTTTCTGGAGGAGGCAGCTCAGGAGGGGGTATGGATGTATGAGGATGCCCAGACTACCGACTCTCCCTTGTCGTTTCGTCTAGCAGAGATAACACGGGAAAAGATATTCCTGAGGCTCAAAGAGGAGTTACCATATAGCATATACGTTGAGACGGAGCTGTTTCATGAGTCGGAGAAGAAAGCTACCATATACCAGTCTATCGTAGTTATGAAGGATTCGCAAAAAGGAATCGTACTTGGGCGTAATGGAACAATGATAAAATCCATTAAGGGAGAGGCTATTGCCGATATGGTACCGCTTCTGGGGAAGAAGGTATTTTTGAAGCTGTTCGTTAAGGTCCGGGAGAAGTGGACCGAGAAGATGGAGCATCTGCAAAATGCTGGAATTGTTTGAACTCAACACCATCAATGCGAACGACATCGTATTCTCCGTACTAGCAATTGGAATGCTCGCTTTTGCAACGCTATCGATAATGGCGAAGACCCAGATGTCAGCTGTCATACGGTTCTTGTTGGCAAGCCTCTTTTTATCGTATTTCGTGGTGGTGTATGGTAACCTCATCATAGGGGTGATCGTCGCTGTGATATACGTATCGATGTGCTCGCTGTTGTTATTGATGGCTAGGTCCAGTACGCAGATAAGGCAGCCGCTGAACAAGTGGTTGATGGCCATTCCGCTCGCTATGATCGGCTCATTCATTCTGGTGGGGCACAGGTTAAATGTCGTTCCACCAACAAGGGAAGCGATAAATCAGTACACGAGAATCGCAGGGGGAATGACACTGATGATGATCCTAGTTTTCATTACGGTGTTTGCAGGTGTGGCATTCCTCATCATGCATAGGAAGCGCCACACTGGGAAGGCCGATTTTAGAACCAGTCTTCATGAAGAGAAAAAACTTTGGTAGATGTAAGAAGAGAGGGATTGGGGAAAAGATAATGGATGCTTTAGTGAAGAAAGATAGAGTTCGCCTTGGGAAGGAAGAGCTTCCTACTTATGAGATAATAGATTCACAGAGTGTAAAGACTACTGATGCATCAGAGGAGAGAGGCATATAGCTGTTGATACAGAAGGACATATGTTAACGGTTAAAGTACATGCTGCTAACATACACGATCTAGGAATGAGTAAATTACTTGCCAATCTTTCTCAGGCATGTGATACTCCATGCGTGGTATATGTTGTGTTTAAACAGAAACTAACAACTATATACCACACCTCTTGGTCAGTGTAAAATTTCCTAACAGAGCCTAGTCACTCCGCAGGTTCGGATGATGGGCTGATGGTTATGGTAACTGGCAAGACGAATTCCCTCCCCTCTTGCGCTGCTCGTACAGCTTCGTGGAGTATCTCTCGATGCTTGTTATGCTCTCCCTCGTTCTCGGGGGCGTTAACGAACAAGTGGTACGCTGAGTTGTGGTGTCCTTGGTCTACTGTTAGGGGGTTCCCTCGAACGATTGGTGTTCCTCTGCTGGGTTGGTATAGGATGTTCATGATGCGGTCGCCATCCACATTGTATATTCTCACCAGCACCATCGTGTGGCCTGTATCAGCGTTCGTGACCTGCACCTCCTTACCAACTTGGCATTCAAGTACCACACTCGCCGCCTCTTCGCCTCTGCCGCTCGTTAGTATCCGTGCTTCGTCCTCTGTAAGGCTGTCACCGACCGACCACTTGTCTCTTTGGTACACCAGAGGTTCCAGCGGTGGTGTGGGACGCTCGGATCGACGCGGGGGGGGGGGGGCCACGCTGCACGAGGTCATTAAGGCGGGCCTGTAGCCCCGCTACTTGCTGTCTCAGGCGTTGGGTCTCATCTTCCAGCCGGACCATCCTCCCGTCCAGCTCCCCGAGTGATGCACTAGGTGTCCTATCTGTATCCGAGGGAAGTTGACTGGTGGCATATGCCGAGGTGGCGCTTACCAGCATCATGGCTGCTGTGTGTTTCAGGTATTTTCTCATCTCGCTCTCTCCTTGTGACTTCCGCTTACGCGCACCATCTAATCTACTATACATATCGTACCATAGTGCATTGGAGGCAGTCAAGTGTTACGTACGGTACAGAGTGGGAAATACCACCATACTCCTCCCCAGCTGTGGAAATTACGGCAGAGTCCGGCTTGACACTACGCATGGGTTAATGTAAACTTTTCACTAGTGAGTAGGAAGGGTGGCCGAGTGGTTAAAGGCAGCAGACTGTAAATCTGCCGACGTTAGTCTACGTAAGTTCGAATCTTACCCCTTCCACCACATAACTCGGCGGGTGTAGCTTAATGGTAAAGCCCCAGCCTTCCAAGCTGGCTACGTGGGTCCGATTCCCATCACCCGCTCCAAAGATGTTGTATTTTGGATGTGACTGTGTTGAGATTATTCAGAGCTCCTAGATTCTGGAAGGATAAGGATAGCCCGATTGCGAAGGCCCTTAATCCGCTGTCCAAAATATACGCTGCTCTATCGAATGGTAAAATGAATTCTGTTTCTCCCGAGGCTGTGGCTGTTCCGGTAATATGCGTTGGGAATGTAGTACTTGGTGGGGCAGGTAAGACCCCAGTTGCCTCCATGATATGTGAGGAGCTAGCTGCACGAGAACACAGACCACATGTTGTAGCATCTGGCTATGCCGGATACGTAAGGAATGTTGTGAGGGTAAACAGAGATGTTCACACGTACCTACAAGTTGGAGACGAAGCGCTACTGCTAGCAAAGATAGCACCAACCTGGATCGGCAGAAATAAAGTGCATGCGTGCAGAGCGGCTGTCTCAGGTGGGGCTAGTGTCATAGTCATGGATGATGGCCTCCAGAACAACTCAGTCATTAAGGACCTGAGTATCCTGGTCGTCGACTCAGGACAAGGCTTCGGAAACGAGAGACTCCTGCCGGCCGGCCCACTGAGAGAAACGATAGAAGCCAGTATCAGGAAATCAGATGTAGTGCTCATTGTCGGTGAGAGGAATGCAGCTATTGAGGATCGCATACTCTCTGTCAGTAATGACATCAAGATATACCACGCTAGAACTGAGGCGATCGAGAAAGCAGCCGAGGATATGGGGTATGTCATCGGATTCTGCGGGCTTGGGTATCCAGACAAGTTTAAAATGACTCTGGACCAGGCAGGTTATAAAGTCCTGGATTTCATAGTGTTCCAGGATCACCATGCCTACACAATCACTGAGCTCCAAAGGCTAATCGCTACGGCAAAGAAGGTAAACGCCACTCTCGTTACAACATGGAAAGACTACGTCAAAATCCCAGGCGTCTTCAAAGATGAGGTTAAGGCAATCGAGATAAAGCTGAGAGTAGAGGAGGATGAATTCGGTACATTTCTAGAAGAGTTCCTCTCTAGGAGTAGGTAGGAGTTTTCAACTGCTATCGAGCAGACACATAAAGCATGTAAGCTGTCGAGGTATGGGCGAATATCTTTGGTAGCGTGGCTCGCGATGAGTGCTATAATCGAACACCTGGTATTTGCGATATCTTTTCGTGTTGAGAGTTGACTAGTGGTGGGGCTCAGTGTAGACTGAAGGTTGCATATTGGATCGCTGTTTCCATGATCCCAGCTTCGTGTGTTGGGCTGTTTCACGGGACGTTCTTTGCAATCGATAGTCGCGTAGCATCGTTCTTCCTGAGCTGCGCATCTTTGTTCATTCTCGCCGTTGGCTTCCTACTGGCATGGTACTATTCTAGTTGCCTCATAAGGAGGCGCTCTATGAATGCGCTACTGA
This sequence comes from Holosporales bacterium, assembly GCA_031267075.1. Taxonomy (GTDB): domain Bacteria; phylum Pseudomonadota; class Alphaproteobacteria; order RUG11792; family RUG11792; genus JAIRYU01. Next base: position 52,877 of record JAIRZU010000005.1, on the reverse strand, counting down.
CATTCGGGCGAGATGCGATTGAGGTGTCAGTCTCAAAGATCTCAATGCAGGACGTACTGGAATCCACCGACTTCACAGTAACAAAACTGATGGCATATGAAGATGCCTCATTCGAGTTACTCGGATTCTCGATTCCGTTTTTATCGTTGTTTGCTACGACTGCGTTTGTGGTGCTATACACCAATCCCACAGCCATCCCGCTACTTACCGTTTCATGTATCATGGTTGCCATAGCGCTCAGCGTAGTAACGCAGATAGTCAAAATCTGCGACATCTCACAGATCAAAAATACGTTTAGTAAATTCGTTAGGAGAGGTGTCGCTGCGGCTGAAGGAATCCAATACTACAGAGCTGCAGAGCTGGTCGTAGACAAGTTTGCCATCGACGCTGCAGCAGGTAATGAAGTCACACAGCGTACCGTCGCCAAGCGTATCTGGGAAGCATTCGCATTGGTTTGCATATTGTTTGGTGCGGTGTGTCTCGGGTACATTGTTGATGCAAGATACATGACAGACCACTTGTTCGACGTAAGCGGTATTGAGATCCCCTTCTTCTGCTGCATGTTCTGCTTCTCAATATTTCTGGTTTCAATCTTCAGGTACATGAGAACGGCAAAAGAGGACTTTGATGACTTCTCATGTGATAAGCCGGATATCGAGAATGATGTAGGGCTTCGGACGCTGCCACCTGATAACCTCTTCATCACCTTCCACGGCGTCTACTTCCAGGATCCAGCCACCCCATCCTACTGTTCTATTTTTGAAGATCTCACATTCTCCGTTTTGCCTGGTGAGTTCATCTCGATCACTGGTGAAAATGCCGCAGCTGGAGAGTACGTGTTTGCACTGATACTGAAGTACTACAGCCCACAGTCAGGGAAGATATACATATCTGGAATGAGGGCGGAGAACATAAGCACAATGTCAGTACGTTCCGCCATCGGAGTCCTAAAGGAAGACTTCGGCCTCATTCACGATACGATATATGGAAACATCATGATGGCCACACACGATGCTGACATGGCGATGCGCGCGATGAGGAAGACGGGTCTCGATAGTATCTACGACGTAGAGGTGTTCGACGATGATGGGAACATGGCTGTTGATCAGGAGACTCTGCTTAGGCTTCAATTCGCAAGGATCTCAATTACCAATCCCAAAATCGTACTCATCACCACCCCTAGCAAGTTCGCTTCAGACTCAACCGAGGAGCTGTTCTATGAGATTGTCGAGCATATGTCGAAACGCAAGACAATCATAATGATTACGGACAACCCCAACGTATTCATATACTCCGATAAGATCCTGTACGTATCTGGGGAGGGCTCGGCCTTCGGCTCTCATGCTGATCTTGCTAAGAATGTTCGGTACCAAAATTATGTTAGTAGGTACAGGGGCAAGGTGTAGTATCATTCGGCATGGTATCACCAACATCACGGCCCTCACTCGTGTTAGCTCACAACAATCTGGTGTCTGCTTCCGTACTATTACAGCATGCCCTTTCTAGCCACACTGCGGTCATGGCCTTCAATTTCACAAACATGGAAATCCTGAAGGGCATCGTTGCTGCTGCTAATGAGATGAAGTGTCCAGTCATCCTCCAGGCTTCTGCATCGGCGATTTCCTACATGGGAATGGACTACTTGGTTGCCCTCGTATCATCGGCTGCTGCGACATCAGGAGTCCCCCTTGCACTCCACCTCGATCACGGTTCCTCATTTGAGATATGTAAGCTGTGCATAGATAGTGGCTTCACGTCTGTTATGATCGATGCGAGCTCACTTGATTTCGAGAGCAATATCGCTACGACGAGAAATGTAGTCGAGTACGCGAAGGAGTATGGGGTGTCGGTTGAGGCAGAGCTCGGGACTCTCTTTGGAGTTGAGGATGAGGTCAACATCTCATTAGGTAAGGCAAGATATACCGATCCAGATGAGGCGGCAATCTTCATAGAGAGGACTGGCATAGACAGTTTAGCAGTGGCTATCGGTACGAGTCATGGCCCCAATAAAGGCCTTCGTGAAAGCCCCTCACTCTCCATCGACAGACTAAAGCAAATCAAGGCGAAGGTAGGAGAATTCCCACTGGTGTTACATGGAGCATCATCGGTGTACGAGGATGCCGTCGAGCTGTGCAATGCATATGGTGCCGATATCAAAAACGCACATGGAATCAAGGACTCCGACATCCTAGAAGCCGTGAGGAACGGAATCGCAAAGATCAATGTTGATACGGATTTGAGGATAGCATTTACAGGAGCTCTTAGAAAGCACCTCCATGAAAATAGGTCTGTGATAGATATGCGGCAGTACCTAGGAGAAGCAACAAAAGCAGTCCAGGCCGTCGTTACCCGTAAGCTCTCAGCAGTAGCGGGCTGATGTAACCGCCTACCCCAGATATGCATAAATGCAGGTGGCGGCTTGCGAGAGAGCCTGGCAGCGTCCTTCCAGGAGATAGTAGCGAACTTTGCGATTCGTCAGTTGAGCAAGGCTTGTCAGATGACGGAGCCGCATCCAGTAATAGTAGTGCTCTCTGGAGGAGTTGCTGCGAGTACGATGCTGAGCGAGAAGGCAGCCAGCATTGCTGAGCAATTAAACATTCCATCCAATAGAGCTACGCAGCGATAACGCAGCAATGATAGGATGGAGTGCAATCGAACGTCACAACGCCGGCTTCAGCTACTCAGAAGCAAACTTTAAGACAATGGCAAGATGGCCTCTCCGCTGCGATTAGGGGCCGCCTCCCTGTATACGTAGACGAAAGTGAAAATGGAATAATATAGCTCTTGTACCGGTGTGATTACTGACTCAAGATCTTCAAGCGTATCTTGCGGTAATTTTTTGATTTTACCTTTGATAATATCCATCTTATTTCTGAGAGCGTCATCATCTATAATAGCGCTGTCATCTATTGATACCGTCCCATCTTCTGCTGAATTAGGAGTACATATTGCCATCGCCTCAGCTATCATATCTGTCAGATCATCTGTTCCATCAAGCACTGTTAAACTATCTTTCAAGTTACTAAATGCATTCCATGCTGTCGATAAAAGGAAGCAACGCCCCCAACCCTCATGTTGGTCCAAGTTAGCGGCAGGATTCTGTCCTATTCCATCACGATCTTCCCGTTGGCGAAGTTCCTCACAGAACGCATTACCAATTCCAGCCGCCGCGTACAGCGACACCAAAACACAAGCCCTGAGGGCCACCTTAGTTATATCCATAAATGCCTCTCGCATCCTCTCCATACGTTTAGCGTACACCAAGTTTGTGGCACGATGCAAGTTATTTTTACGCCCTGTATGAGTTCATATGGTATGAGACAACTCAGCTACCTGTAGAACCATACTGGTTGCACAGGCGCACATTGCGATAGGAAGCCCATGCTACCCCAGATAGGCATAAATGCAGGTGGCGGCTTGCGAAAGTGCCTGATGGATCACAGATAGGATTCTGTATTTTATGGGCACTCTTGCCTTGTGGTCTTGTTGTTTCCTAATCGACACACTGGAGTCTTGACTGACCAGCTTAGGGGCGACTCCGACGAAGCGTAACCCGAATTCCCATGATCTAACGAAGTAGTGATCAACTGGCATCATTATTGGAAGCGCTTTTGAGAGTAGCTTGATGGCTGCCTTTCTGTTAATCAAGTAGCAGCCGGCGTTCCCGACTCGGGTTCTGAATTTAACAATGGAGATTGGGTTGGGACATACCCTTCCAAGAAATGGGGTGCCTGAGCATTGGAGCCCGGAATCGATACGGCAGACTGATTGTGGATTACAATTGAAACCTCCAGAATCAGGATTATTGCTAGGAGACACGGAGCGCAGAAGCGGAGTGTACACAGACGTACATGAGCATTCGAGCACCGGATCGACGAAGCAAGAAACTGATTCTGGAGGGTTAGTGGGCAGTGAGATGAGCTGCCTTGGGTGGCCGTAGTGTATATAGTCGAAGGTGATGATATCCCAGAGGTGGCTGTTCTTAACGAGGGTATCTATCGCATGTCTCAGGGAATCCGGAACGAACTCAACATCGTCTTCAAAGATCATTGCGTACGAGTGCTCAGATTCTAGGAATGCTTTCCAGGCATTTATGTGGCTGAGGTAGCAGCCGATCGTACCATCGCCGAGGGGGTTATGCATCAGCCTTATATACGTCCGTCTATCGGCTACTGCCTCCTTCTCATCATCACTTAGAGCGGCTCCATATACCCCGGGGATACGGGTGAATTCGATACCAAGTTTCTGCAGCTTTGGTAGGAGCTTCGTGAGGCGATCCTTCGATTGTTCGAGGTTGATGAAATATGCGTGAACTGACCCGTTGCCTACAGCGGAGTACACCTTCTCATCGAACTTGGGAGAGTCCCTCAACACGAAAATCCCAGCTCTCACGATGACGGCAATGACAAGGATTATGATGGATGTGATGGCTGCACTTTTGATGCCAATCATACCGTAGTAATCGTCTTTCTAAGCTCTGAGAAGTTCACTGCTTTCTCGAAGGCGCTCGCTACCCGGAACACGTCGCACTCACAAAAGTGGCGCCCAATGAGCTGTATTCCAATTGGAAGCCCATCAGAGGATAAGCCGGCAGGAACTGAAAGTGCCGGTACTCTCGCGATGTTTGCAAACACCGTACAAATATCACACAGGTACATTTCAACTGGCGACATGTTGTTTGATTCGTCCAGGCCAAAGGCGGTGTTGGGAGCAGTAGGAGTAAGGAGGAGATCAACCTTTGTGAATGCATTGTTTATCAGATCGTCGATTATCATCTTTCTGATCTTCTGGGCTTTGGCATAATACGCATCGTAGAAGCCAGCCGATAAGACGTAGGCTCCAGTCATGAGCCGTCTCTGGACCTCATCGCCAAATCCCTCCGATCTGGAGTTCGCGTAGAGATCCTCAACATTCCCTGTCTGCTCCGATCTCCTGGAATACCTAACCCCATCATACCTCGCTAGGTTTGATGATGCTTCCGAGGGGGCGATGATGTAGTACGTTGGAAGGACGTATTTGAGAATCTCGATCGATATCTCAATGATCTCACAGCCTGCCTCCTCCAGTAACTTCCGTGCTGCTTCGACGACCTTTAAAACCTCATCTGGTAAGCCATCGAGATACTCCTTAACGACTCCCACTTTCATACCCTTAATTGACTTGCCTATGTAGTCAGGGTAGTTTGGGATTTCTACATCGGCGGATGTGGAATCATTAGGATCATGTCCCGCCATCGCCTTTAGCATTATCGCTGCATCCTCAACGGTCTTTGTTAGTGGCCCTGCCTGATCAAGTGATGAGGCGAACGCGACCATTCCATACCTCGAGCAGAGCCCGTACGTAGGCTTGATTCCTACAATTCCAGAGAAGGAGGCTGGTTGCCGCACAGACCCTCCGGTATCGGATCCTATCGCCGCTATGCATAGATCGGAAGCAACGGCGGTTGCCGAGCCGCCAGATGATCCACCAGGTACTAGCTTTACGTCTGGCGATGACTTCCTGCGATACCTCAGATAGCATGGGCCAAAGTAGCTCGTGATGTTGGCTGAGCCCATTGCGAACTCATCCATGTTTGTCTTCCCAATAAAGATAGCGCCATTGCGTAGGAGGTTGTTTGTGACGGTCGATTCATAGCATGGGACGAACTCAGAGAGAATCTTCGAGCAGGCTGTCGTCCTTATTCCCTTCGTGCAAAATAGATCTTTTATGGCGATCGGAACCCCTAGGCAGGGAAGGTCATCTCCACGTGCTATCATGCTGTCAGCTTCCTTCGCGGCGGCTATTGCTTTCTCCCGATCAACGGTAACGTATGCATTGAGGTCTTTGTGTTTGTCGGCCATCTGCAAGAAGTGATCTATCAGCTCCACCGCTGAAAACTCCTTTGCCTTCAGCCCTCTCCTCGCTTCTGTGATTGTTAAAAAATTATCCATGTGTAAAATTGTCGTGCTTTTGATTTTCTGATCTGGTACCATTATCCTGCACATCCTCCCCAAACTCAACTTTTAAAAACGCCCATGTGGCCTTCTACACGCGCTGCCACCATGTGATACTCGACGGGAAGGGAATTATGGATTCGCAGTCGGAGGTGCGAGTTCGTGCCTGGCAATTTCTACTGCATCGCTCATCTGGTGGAGTGTGAAGTGTGCGAGTCCTATCTTCCGGAGCAATGCCACGGCTTCTTGCTGGTGAACTTCGTGGTCTGTAGCACCTCCTGGTGTAGTGCTCTGCCGGAGTCTGTTCCGGATTCTCTCCATTTGCCCATGCAGTGCTTTTATGAAGTTGGCACGGTCGCTTTCTGAGAGGTGGACAGGGTTCTGTTTCCATACTATCCTGTAATCTTCCAGGGTGCTCACTACGCCATCTACCAGCTCGTCTGTTAGGTTTGCGGTTCTGCTTTCAGCTAGCAGCGTTTGGGCCCTGCTGCGTAGCTCACGAGCTTGCTGATCTTCAGGTGTCCTGGCGAGATCGTATAATATGATTCCGGCTCGCCGTTGGACTAGGTCTTCCAGGATGCGCATGAGTTCGTGTCCGATTATCTCTACCGCATCGCTCATCTGGTGGAGTGTGAAGTGTGCGAGTCCTATCTTCCGGAGCAATGCCACGGCTTCTTGCTGGTGAACTTCGTGGTCTGTTACGATCCCTGGTGCTGGGGTGTATGGGAGTCTGTTCCGGATTCTCTCCATTTGCCCATGCAGTGCTTTTATGAAGTCGGCACGGTCGCTTTCTGAGAGGTGGACAGGCTCATACTCCCATACCGTCCTGTAATCTTCCAGGGTGCTCACTACGCAATCTACCAGCTCACCTGTTATGTCTGCGGTTCTGATATCCTTTAGCAGTGCTCGGGCCACGCTGCGTAGTTCACGAGCTCGCTGACCGCCAGGCATCTTGTCGATTTCGTATAATATGATACCGGCTCGCCGTTGGATTAGTTCGTCTAGGGTGGGTATGGGTCTGTACTCTGGCGCGGGGGCAGCGTCGGGTTTTCGCCGTTGGATTAGTTCGTCTAGGGTGGGTAGGGGTCTGCGCTCTGGGGCGGGGGCGTCGTCGGGTTTCGGAGCTGGAGGTCTGGAACTCGTGGGGCGCGGTTGCTTCTCGCCGGGTTTGTCCTGCGGTTGCTCGGCTGGAGATGGCTGGGCCTCACCGGGTCTGTCCTGCGGCTGCGCGGCTGGAGGTGTCTGGGCCTCGCCGGGTCTGTCCTGCGGTTGCTCGGCTGGAGGTGGCTGTCCTTCAACTGCTGGGCTGTGCGGTGTTTCGTTCAGAGGTGTTTGGTCCTTGCCGGGTTTGTCCTGCGGTTGTTCGGCTTGGGACGGTTGCCTCCTATGAGTTTGGCTCAGCTCCAGTTTGCGCTGCTCCTCACGCACCAGGTTGTACAGAGTTCTTGCAGCGTTGGTTAGCCGTTGCGCCATTTGTTGGTACGGCGGGCTGATCATGTACCATTCTGTTTGGCTAGATCCAATCTCATACAGTGCGTTCACGGCCTTTCTGAGTTTGTCCTTGGAAGCATCCTTGAACTGGCTTTCGACCGGCACGAGGATTTCGGTATCCGGAGCCCCACTCAGCTCACCTATGTCTATGGGCACGCCCGGCTCCCCGGACAGCTGTACCACCGCTGTGTTGTACAGTCCCATCCACTTCCCCACTATCAGTTTGTGAGGGTTCTCTCTCGTAGCGGGATTCGCTATGGGCTTCCCTCCGCTTCCATAGCATACCGTGCTCATAGCTATTGCAACTAACAGGATTTTCAACCTACTTCTCATATGCGTATATCACACTTTGTACACTGTACTACAATGAGTATGGATTTGTCAAGAACAATACATCTTACAACAGGTTGTATTACTGTGAGCTGTCCCTTCTTAACAACTTGAGATAGCTGCTCCCTCACAATCCCTAATTCCAAGGTTCCTTCGACGATGGAATGTTACCATTTGGAAACTTTGACCCAGGGGATGACAGAGTGAGCTGGTTGGACTGGTAGGTGATATCAGCGACAGAACCTTCAAGCATCTGATGTACGTTGTAATGCTGGCACAGCACTGGTAGAATGCCTTGCATGGAGCGGGGTAGTATCGGTTAGTTGTGATGGTAAGGATTGGCAGGAAGACGAAGATTGTAGCGACACTCGGTCCAGCAAGTAGCAGCCTGGATATAATTCGAAGTCTTGCTGAGGCCGGCGTCGATGTGTTTAGGCTTAACTTCTCGCACGGAGCCCACGATGTGCACAAGGAGAATGCCTGCTCAGTTCGAAAGGTTGAGAAGGAGTTAGGGATCCCACTTGCAATTATGATGGATATCCAAGGCCCCAAGATAAGGATAGGGACGTTCGAGGATAAGGGGGTATCTCTGTTAGCTGGAGCAAAGTTCACATTAGATCTTAACCCGGATCATGGGAATGCCATGAGGGTCTGTCTGCCTCACCCCGAGATAATCAACGCTATCATACCTGGGACAGACATCCTCCTTGACGACGGTAAGCTGAAGCTGAAGGCTATGAATAATGATGGAAAGTCCATAGAGACAGTCGTGCTTGAGGGGGGCCAGCTTTCGAATAGAAAGGGAGTTGAGGTTCCAGGCGTTGTACTGCCGATCAACGCGATCACAGAGAGGGATCAGGCTGACCTAGCAATCATCGGAGAAATAGATGCTGACTGGCTAGCTGTATCATTCGTTCAAACAGCTGACGATATAGAATGCGCTAGGAACATAGTCGGCCCAGACATCAACGTGCTAGCCAAGATAGAGAAGCCCATGGCACTCGAGTATATCGATTCGATAGTAGGTGCTGCTGATGCTATTATGGTAGCAAGAGGAGACCTCGGTGTCGAGATACCATTTGAGTCCGTCCCGCATGTACAGAAGATGCTGGTGGAGAAAGCGAGGGAATACTGCAAGCCGTGTATCGTAGCAACACAGATGTTGGAGTCAATGATTTCATGCCATGTGCCGACTCGAGCGGAGGTTTCAGATGTGGCGTATGCGGTGCTGGAGGGAGCTGATGCTGTCATGCTATCAGCGGAGACGGCGAGCGGTCAGTACCCTGTTGAAGCCGTGAAAACGATGGCGAAAATAGTTACACAAGCTGAGAGGGAGCCATGTAGTTTCTGTCATACTAATGCTGCTAGCACCAGCTCAGTTGCGGAGGCTGTATCGATAATGGCTGCGAAGGATAACATCGAAACTGTAGTCGTTTTCACAGAGTCTGGGAGGAGCGCCAATGTCATAGCGAATGGTCGCCCCAGCGCCAATATAGTTGCATTCACAACGAGCCAACGAGCCGCTAGGAGGCTGTGTCTAAGCTGGGGAGTGACCCAGATCGTATCAGATGAGATTTTCGGATTCTCACAGATGATTCAGATCGTTCAGAAAAACCTGATTCAAAACTTCGACGTGGCTGATGATCAGAAGATCATAATAGTTGCCGGCTTCCCATTTAGAGAGCCAGGCCAAACCAACCTCATACACATCTGTAAGGTGGGCAAACACTCCTATAGCCGAGCAGGCGAAGCAGACATCTAGGGCTACCGGAGAAATGCTCCCCCTCCCCTCAAAAAAATAGAGACATTTACCAGGCTAGTTGATGAAGCTTGTTCAAGTACTAACCACAGTGGCGTTTATACACTTTGCTTCTGCTTTGGTTTTGTTGAGGTAAAATTCACTCACGGAGCCTAGGGTCATGTCTTTGGGATCCTGTAGTTCATCACACGGACAATGGTGCCCAGAGCCGGAATCGAACCAGCGACACAGAGATTTTCAGTCTCTTGCTCTACCGACTGAGCTATCTGGGCATAACTGCTACGCGATCAATGCTATAGCATTTTCAGGCATTTGTCCATTTCAAAACAACAACTCACGGCTCGTATACAGGTTCCATCAAAACAGCTGTGTAAAAAAGAATAGACATCTAACTTATGTAGTTGATACAGGAAGCTTCATAGCTAAAATGGTTCCAGAAATCACGTAAATTCAGGCAAGAGACGACTATGCTTAAGTGGACTGGTATGGGCACCAACTACGTTAGTTAGATGTCTCCCCGTTTTTAGCCTTCCATGAATCACTCCTTCATTGTACTTGAGGAAGATATATGAGAAATTTAAGACACCTGAGGAAGCCTATGAAACCACTCCTAAGCAGAAGCCACAGGCCGAGTGGTGGATAACCCGCGATAGGTTATCCACTCACATCCTTAGATCTAACCGGCTGAAGAAGGATTAGCAGCGGCGGCGATTTCTGCTTGCCGTTGACGCTCTACTGCTTCGTCATGGTATGCGACGCGTATAACTGCCGCTATCCCTATGTCTCGTGTATTGCCGTAGAGTGTTCCTTGCGAGAGGAATGTTCCAGTGTCCACTATGGCTTCCCTAGTCTTGCTCACCCCGGTTGCACTGTGGAATTTTGCTTGCTTGGCAATCTGTTGCATTGTGGATTGTTCTAGGGTTGTACTCGCTGAGGTCATCCTCTGGAGACGCCCCAGGACGCTGGTATTAGGCTTGGCACGCCATTCTTCCAGGATGCGCACTAGTGCCCCGACATCGTAGTTGTCTAGGTCCGGGAGGCCTTCTATCCCGGTGTTTGGGTTACCGAGGAGTTCGCTTGGTAGCACGTTTGCAGGTGCTGGTGGCTGCGGTTCCGCTACAGGGCTTACGGGTTGTGATTCCTCCACTGGGGGTTCGTCCTCCACTGGTGGCACGTCTGCAGGTGCTGGGTGCTGCGGTTCCGCTACAGGACTTACGGGTTGTGATTCCTCCACTGGTGGTTCGTCCTCCACTGGTGGCACTACGATTGGTGGCCTGCTTGCTTGCTGGGCGGACTGCAGTTCCGGGGCTCCTGCTTGCTGGGCCTGTACTTTAGGATGAGGGGGAGAGCATACATCCCCTACGATTGTGATCAGCTTCGCCAGCTGGTGGTACAGTTCGCCACCTGGTAGAGCGTGTACTAGGTTACCGAGCCGCTCTATGTCATCATTCACTCTATGGTGCAGTTCATTGAGCACTTGGGGGTCCGCTTCGATGGATGCTTCCCGGATAACAAGGCCGTAGGGTGGGACTTTGTGAATACCGTATCCCAGCATCCTCACCGTACCTATAGCCGCTCCGATCGCTCCTTCATCTTGTGGTTGGTAGGCAATGTACTGAGCGAAGAGGAATAGTGCTGCGTTCCTTGGATCCATGTACTCGAGTTCACGGAGTGCCACACTTGTCCTGGCGACACTTTCGATAAAAGTTGGGTCGAGTTGCGAGAGGGCCATGAGGCATTCATCTGCTGAGCGGCCAACACTCGGGTCCCTTACGATCTCCGTGAATCTCGCTCTTTGCTCCTCGTTCATGGGTACGGGGAGTCCATCACCGAGGAGGATAGTTCCTGGAGCTACCTCTAGGTAGCATCGTTGATCAGGGCCGATTGCACCGCCATTCACATCTAAGAACGTGATCCTAAATTCCCCCCCCCGTGGTTCTATCCCCAGTATTCTGCTCGGGAAGGGGGTTCGCATATCCCTTTCGACTACGTCTTCTATGGCTGCTACGTTCCTGCTCACGACCACCTTTACTCCACCCGCTCCGGTTACCGTAACCGGGACTTGCAGCAGCTCTCTCACTCTCATGCCTTGCTCCGCGGCCCACTTTAACTGGTTGGGTGGGGTCTGCGCTTCGACGGCTCTTTTTAGCTTATCGTCCAACCAGCTCTGTTGCGTATTAATTAGGGCCCCGGCAGTAATGTCATAGGCGGGGCGGGGCCCCACTTCACGACTAGCGACTGCGCACTTGAGGAGATGCTTGTCTACTGGGTCTAGATCTAGCTGGTCAATGAACTCGTTAACCATCTCTGCGGTCGGTTCCTCCTCCACGCCGGGGGCGCCAAGTACGAGGGCTTTGCCTGCTCGCCGTAACTTGCTGTACCCGAGTACCTCCTCAGCCAGGGTGGTGAGTTCTGTCAGGTATCGCGTCTCTTCCGTTTCGTCCTTGAGTATGCGGGCAGCCTGCAGTTGTGCCGTGAGTGCGCTACATCGGGCTATGCCCTGCTCTGCTGTGATCCGAACGGGGGCCCAGTCTACTCTCTTTACGAGGGTGCTACTCAAGATGACCGCTAGGTGTTCAGGTTTAAACACTCGCGCCATGGCAAGGGCTGTTTGTTGGTCAGTATTTTTGCTGAGCAGCACCATGCCTATCCACTCCGGAGGGAAGCGGCCCTTCGCCATCTGGAATATCCTGTCGGGGTCGTCGGAGGGGCCCCCAAGCTCCATTGCACTTGGTATCTCGTTGGGGTGCCGAGCAAGCCATGTGAGTCGGGCTTGGGTGAGGCCTCCCGAGGTGCCAGCACTGGGTATCAGAGCGGGATCTATATCGAGGCTTTTTGCGGCCCACATGCACCTCGTGATCGCGTAAGGTATGTGGTTTTGGTCTGCTCCGCCAATATTCATGTACCAACTTAAGGCGCTATCGATGATTTTCGCTGCTGTTGATCTTTTGCTACTCCTCGAGAATAAGGCTATTAGAGCCGCTGCCTCAGCGGTAGATTCCGGAGAAGTTTGTGAGGCAGTGAGTGCTTTGACCACTTTCATTCTTTGGAGAGAGGACAACCCACTGCAGCACCCTTCCGGAATGCGCCCGCAGAGAGCTGCTACGTTTATCAGCATGGTTGCTAGTTCCACGCCTCTGCCCCCGAGGGCCACATCTTCTCCCCCAGGTGGTACATGTAGAAGTCCGCCACTGTCGAAGGCACGCCACAAACTGAACACGCTTTGTGGGGGCGCGTCATCCTCCATTATAAGGTCGTTGAGAGCCACGATGCCACTTTTGCTCATCTTGTGTAGCTTCTCCTTGGTGGCTGGGGAGTCGACGTCCACTCGTTCGAGGAGTGCCAGTATCTCGCTGAGGTTGTCGCCCTTCTTGCTTGTGGCGGCCTTCCGTGTTGGGGTGCTCGCTTGTGCCTTCTCGACCAGTTGGGCGCTCGCGATCGCCCCTATCAGTCCCGCAATTATTACTCTCTTCATTTGTTCACCTGTTAGTTTTATCGTCGACTCATGTACTAGGTCACTACCACATGAGATACTCTCTTGCGCACATTGTACGTTCTCAATGAGATCATTGCAACTGCTTTCTCATCATAAACTTAACACAAGGCTACCTCATGAATTATAGTCAAATCCGTGATAATGTATCAGGCCAGTAGCTAGGTATATGAAGCGGCCTATCGGCCCCCCCTCCCATAGCCTCCATGATCAGAGCTTATGGAAGGAGACACTGGGCTCGAGGATATCCATGTTTCGGGATGTTCCCTCTTGGAGTCCCTCGATTCTACCAATTTACTCCACTCGAGTTGTCAAGGGACGCTTCGCTCTATCGCCCTTGACACTACGCTTCGTAGATTTGGTCTCGGATTTCTCGTTCCAAAGGGACCGCGCTTTGGTAGGAGAGGTGGTGACAGCGAGAGCTAGGACTTCTAGCACGGGATCGACGAGGCAGGAAACTGATTACGGAGGGGAGGGGGAGGTCTACCGTGTTTGGTGGGGGAGGTCCCCCCTTCTCGGGTTACTGCTCTTCAGGCACTTCACTGCCATGGTCAGACCACTGTGGGAGTCCAATGATGTGGTCTGTCGGGAAACCCAGTTCAAACAGCACTTCGCGCAACCGGTCCATAGTCTCCAGTATGACTCCTTCGGCTGCTCTCAACTGCTCCGGACTCGGGTTATACACCCACACGCCTTGGAGCTGCACCCTCGCTACCTTTTTAAGGTCTTCAGGGCTGTATGCTGGCACGTCGTCACCCAATCTAGTCATTCCGAGTGCTACTGCAATATCTATGACCTGGTCCGCGCATAGGTCTGCGAGGTACCCGGTGGGGATCAGACTTCCTTCCGTGGCTTGGGAGGGTGTTGGGTCTCCTGCCCCCCACGGTAGCTGCCGGTCGACTTCTCTATCCATGGCACAGTGAAGCTGCGTCACGAGCGCGATCTGCTTGCCGCTTCGCTCAGGGTCTCCATCTCTCGGATCCGAGCCTGGGATGGAGTCCATGAGCACTTTTATTGCGATTTTTGCTTTGTATATCGTTGCGAGGTCTGCGCACTGTATTATTGCACTCTCGCCGAATTCTTCGAGGCTCCTGCCCAAGTCCGTAAGCGATGGTGGGTTAGCTGATGGTTCTGTGTCTGGAGATGTTGCTGGTGGTTCCGCCGGTATTCCTGGAGCAGGGAGCTCCGCTCCTGAGGTTTGCGCACTCTGTCCTTGCGGTACCGTTGGCTGGTCTTCCGCTGGTGCATGCGCCCGGAGTAGCCATGCGATGTAGCCAGCTCGTGCTGCGAATGTGTTCAGTGCTATCTCGGTCGCCACTTGTCCATATTCCGTCGCACTGCATGCTACATTCATCATCATTGCGATCAACACTATTTTTACCTTCATCATATTCTCATATATAATACACTGCACTAAAAGTAGTTTGCTCTAAAAAATAGGGAATGTCAAGGGTAGGTGTGCGTGTTGTATAAGTTCACCCTCTATGAGACAACTCAGCTGCCTCCAGAACATTACCAACATACTCCATAGGAGTGAGTCCTTTCAACCCATTAGCATCCTCATAGAACTCCTCTCTGAACACTCTATTACTCCTCTCTACTCCTCCATTATACTGTGGAGAAGCAGGAGGCAGTACTACCAGTGGAATATCTAACTCCTTGCAAGCTTCCTTAAACTCCAGCATAAACTCACTCCCTCCATCTACCTGTATTGATCTAATCCTCTAGGGAGCTACACCTATTAACTCCTTTAGAAACCTAGCTGCTGTCCTACTCTTTGCATTGCTATAGCAGTTTGCATAGATGTATTTAGATCTTCTCTCCCAGGCAGCAAAGTGCTTAATCGCCTACTTATCTGCCATTTTGCTCCCGCCCAGAGTAATAAGTCAACTCTTATGATGGCTCACGCCCTTTGTTGGAAGAGGAGCTTGTGAGAGAGGTTATTGAGGATCGAGGGGTGAGGCTGGTGGCGGCTCAGAGGATTCTCCAGGGCGGCTAAATAGTGAGGCTGGTGGCAGCGCAGATTCTCCAAGGGCTCTACATACTGCGGCTAGTCTTGGGAGGTCTGGCCCGAACTCGGCCACCATGCCGCACACCCAGTTTAGCGTGCGCGCGTCGGCCTGCTGTCCCGCATCCTCATACTCTTCGGGAGTGACAGGAAGAGAACACGAGCGCGTTAGCCTGGGAGGTTCTTGAGACTCGGATAAATCCGCCACTTCCGTATCCACAGCTACCTGATCTTCGAGAGTAACAGGAAGAGAACGCGAGCGCGTTAGCCTGGGAGTTTCTTGAGACTCGGATGAATCCGCCACTTCCGTATTCACAGCCACGTGACCTTCAAGAGTAACAGGAAGAGAACACGGGCGCGGCAATTGATGGCAGTCTTGAGGCTCCAGCTCCCCGGCATTGGAAGAGGTAGCAGTAGCTGCCAGCATCACCGCTCCCATTGCCATCATCATTACATATCTATTCATCTATGGACCACGGTGAGAATGGGCCTGGCCGGCTTTGCCCCTCTGCTCCAGCTTCGGTATGCTCTGGGTTTCCATCCTGGCCAGCCCGTCGTTTCATCTTTCTCGTCACCTCATAGAGTTCCCCCATACACCGGTTGTCCACTTCGCTGTAGATTTCCTGAACAATACGGCCGCGCCGCCCATCGTAGTCACTTCTTCCCATATCAGGGACCCTACCCTGAGCAGCAGCTGCCAGCATTACCGCCCCCATTGCCATCGTCACATACTTGTTCATTTCAATCTCCCTCGTGAGTCGCTGAGTTTATGTCGTATATCGTAGCATGGTGAGAGAGAATGTGTCAAGCACATCTTTGAAGATCCACAAGCCACCTGAGGAGGGGAGAGTAGCTTGCGAGAGTGAGAGGTTACCGATCTCTATGGGGTCTCTGTGCAGGCCTTCGCAAGTTGCATGCTCGTTTTGAGCGCTGTCTCAAAGCGGCTCCGTATCTTTATCTTTTCGGCCTCCTTCTTCGATATTGACATGAATGAGCCTGATCCGCTGCGCCGGTAACACGTTACTCCCTTCCAGTTTATTACGTGATTGTGGTCTCCATCGGTAGTGAACATTGGGTGACAGCCGTTGTGCAATGTTGTGATGATGACTCTGCCGTAGTCATCCGCTTCGAATATTACGGTGCTAAAGTCTCCAGCGAATTTCCCAGGGGCTATTTTATTTTGGAACGGTATGGTAGCAAGGCTGCGCTCTACTACGTATGGATTCCGACACTCGAGTGGGTTTGAATGAGATACGTCTTTAATGGTGGCCGTCCAATTCCGCTGTTTCCACTGTCGTAGTGCTTCTAGTGATGGAGCCGGTACTGTCTCTACTACAGGGAGAGGGAGAGCTGGTACTGCCTCTGGTAGTTCCACCATTTTTGATACACTCATGTCATCTAGGGAAGCAAACTGGTCAGGAGTGAGAGGGTTACCTTCAGTGGGATTTTTACTTTCAGGTTGAACGGCTACGGGAGGCGGCTGTTCCCGTCTATTCGCTGTTCGCCAGTCTCTTCCAGCTAGAGTCTTCGCCTGAGCTACTCCTGCTCCCACTGCTAACATTGCTGATACGACCAACATCATCACATACTTGTTCATCTTGTTTCCTTCTCGTGCATTTCACTGAACTTTCATTTCATATTATAACTATACTGTGATACGAAAGAATGTGTCAATTCTTTTATCTACTCGTACTCACTGTTCTCGAGGAAGGCGCAGGGCTAACTATCTCCTCTCGTCTGCACACGCTCTATCTCCTCGGTGGGCTGCGACGACGCCTTCCAACATCTACTCTTCATCACCCCCCACCGTTCCGACGATCGTACACCCCAGCCGCTCTCTATCAGCTCTTCGTCCGATTGTGGATACGCCAGCGGTAGTATCCATCCACTTTGTTGTTCCATAGACCTATCCCAGAGAATCGGGGGTTTTACGTTTTCTCCCAGCAGCAGTTCGTGATCTTCCTCCTCCAGGCGTGGTTGCCATCCTCTTGGTGGGGAAGCGTGCACTACCCCTCGAGCAGCCAGTTCTGCGCGTGCATCCCAGGGAATCAGTGGGTCTACGTTTTCTTGTAACTCTGATTGTAGGGATTCGGGAGGGTAAGCTCTCTCTTCCCTTTGGAGTTCTGCACGTGCATCCTCCCCCCACCGTTCCGACGATCGTACACCCCAACCGCAATCTATCAGTTCTTCGTCCGGTTGTAGATACGCCAGCGGTAGTGGGGTGAAAACGGTCCATCCATTCTGTTCTCTTACAAGTACGTTCCCAAAAACCCGGCGTTCACTAGAACCTTCTGATCGGCTACTAGCTGAAGTAGGTTGTGCAATAACAGCCAGAGCTATTATCGCCATCGAGATCGTTATCTGTTTCTTCATCTTACACACTTCAGGGATCTTTCATTTCGTGTCGTGCATCGTACAAGTGTTGAAAGATCCTGTCAACTACCTCCCTCGCTTTGCATGGTGAGAGAGAATGTGTCAAGCACATCTTTGGAGATCCACAAGCTACCTGAGGAGGGGGAGGGGGCTTGGGTGCTCCAGCACTCACCTCTTCCCAATAATTCCGATTATGGGAGAGGTCTAATCGCAGCGGCTAGGATGAGGGCGAGACCAAGGATAATCCAGATAACCTGAGCTGCCAGTAATTTACGGTGGGCGTTTGATAGCGCTATCCCTGCTCCCCTCAAAGCCCTATAGCTCCTCACATTTAAGATGTTTGCAATGGCGACATTGGCTTCGTCGAATCCCCTCAAGATCTTCAGCATTGTCAGTGTACATAATCCGCAGAAGCGCTTGTGAAATTTGTTCCTCATCAGTATCTTCATAAAGGTTTCTAGTACCGCATCTACGTACTTCGATCTGGAGAAGCGCATGAACAGGAGAACGATGATGATGGATGCAGCGATCTGGCATACCTCACCAACATTTTCGAGGAAGTAATCAAAGGCGTCGCGCACCCGTGCTACACCGGCCTCTCCGAAATGAAGCTTCCCAGATACACATGAGCTCCACGCTACGAATGATCCGAATATCGAGATTGCAATCACTAGCCATATCGGCTTCATGTTATATGCATTCGAGTTTGAGACCATCGATAATGTGAGATCATCCATCCTCGATTTCCCGTACATCGCAACCACGATAATCCTAAAAAGCGCCATCGTAGCGAACATGTTAGCTACCACATTAGCGATGACTAACAACGGCATTTCAGTAAGTTGAAGCGATGCCAGGAATGGGACCTTCGCGAAAAATCCAGGGAGAAGCGGAATGCCAACCGCCATTATGAATGTGATCCATATAATATCACTCAGCTTTGACGCCTCGTTTTTAAGACCTCCCATCTTGAGGATATTCTTCTCGCCGGCAGTGGCAGCAATTAAGTACGCGAACCCAAGGAACAGAGTGGCTTTGAAGAGAGCGTGGCAGGTGAATGCCAATACGGCAATAGTGTGCATGCTTAGCCCACAGGCAACGAACATGCTTCCGATTGATGATGCAGTTAGGCACGCCATGATTTCCTTTATGTTGTTGTAGACAGTTGCGTAGCCAGCCATTAGGATTGCAGTAACGATACCCGATACAATCATCACCTCCTGCAGGATCGGGAACGGGCTAAACAAGAAGTGGCACTTCGTTATGAATATAATTCCTAGGCCAACGATCGTTCCAGAGTGAATCAGTATCGATGCAAAGATGTTTGCTTTGGCTGCGGCAATTAGCCAGTATGAAAATGGAACCTGTGCTCCCTTGCATAGGCATGAAACAACCAAAAGTGCAGATGCCCAGAATAGCCCGCCAGAGCAGTTGCCAGAATATAATTTCTGGATATCCACGAACTCCAGGCTCTTAGCACTGAGTGCGATTATGATGAGGGATATCAAGAACAGCAGGCTTGCGAACTTATTGAAGGCAAAGACTCTTGATGCATTGGTAGCTGCTCCCTTTTCCAGGCCTACAATTACGGCGGACAGGATTCCCATAGCCTCTACTGCAACATAGAACTGGAAGAGATTCTGGGAAAATACTGCAACGCACATGCAGCCTACGAATATGTTTAGAGCTCCGAATTTCGCGTTTACCGCCTTATCGATGCATTCTATCTTCCTAGCGAAATACAGGCAGCAGAGGATAGCGGTGATGATCGAGCTAATGATAGTCTCGGTGCTGCCGAAGCCGAACGATAACACGAGGTGCATTTTGTTGATTGAAAACCATTGGAAGCTGATGGCCGCTCCACCATCAAGCATCACCGATGCTACAAGCGCGATACACGAAATGATGGCTCCGTACTTCGCCGTCCTAAACATACTGAAGGCAGCTCCGCACCCTCCAGAAACGAACAGCATTAGTAGGGATAATACCTTTAATTCATTACCCGTCATTAGACTCCCTCCCAAACACTCCATAATCAGTTTCTTGCTGCGTCGATCCGGTGCTCGAATGCTCATGTACCTCTATGTACACTCCGCTTCTGCGCTCCGTGTCTTCTAGCAATAATCCTGATTCTGAAGGTTTGAATTGTAATCCATAATCAGTTTCTTGCGGCGTCGATCCGGTGCTCGAATGCTCATGTACCTCTATGTACACTCCGCTTCTGCGCTCCGTGTCTTCTAGCAATAATCCTGATTCTGGAGGTTTGGATGATGATCCATAATCAGCTTGCTGCGTCAATCCGGTGCTCTCACCTATGTCTAATGGCCTCTCCATTGCTACTCCAGTAAGTTCTGATTCTGAAGGTTTCAAAGGAAGTCTGTCATCTTCATCCAGGAGATTTATATCCTTATTTTCCCTTGTTTGCGAGTTGCAGATTGTAAAGATTACGCCAATGGCAAGTCCGCCTAGAACGACTGCGATTAGGATTGCGAAGTGTCCAGACCTGATAGGGAAATCACCGGTCGTAACAGCGAAGTTAATGATGCCTGCGAAGATCATGATTTCTATCGATATGATAACCTTCACGATGCTTGGCTGCCTCAACAACCCAAGCAGTCCGATGCAGAACAGGAACCCGCTTAGGATCAGTGTGCACTCACAGATTGTCATCTATACCTTTGTTTCCATTTTTCTGTATTTCAACGAAAGTGCCCTGACGGTCTTCGCGAAGTTCCTAGAGAACAGTATCTTGCAAAGAGAGACGGGGGAGTTATCTCCGATGAATGAGAGGTCCTTGGTTCTTGTTGCGAGTGCAATGAAGACTGGACTCATCGAGAGCGATAGTGCCGTTATGCACACTATCATCTTCTGCCCGAATTCATCGATGATCTGGGATTGAGTGGCGACGTTGGCTAGTATCAATGAGAACTCTCCGAGCTGTGCTAGGATTATTCCTATTGATGCCGCCTTGGTTAGCTCGATTGCGAAGAACCTCACAGTCGCAGTGTTGAAGATAACCTTCCAGGTAGTGACTGCTATCAATGTCAGCGTCACACTCAACCAATTATCAATCAGAAATCTCAGATCGAACATTAGGCCAACCGACAGGAAGAACGCCATGAGTAGCACATTCTGAATCGGCTTTATGCTGTTGAGGATGCTCTGCCTCTCCTGCATATTTCCTATGAACAGCCCAGCTAGGAATGCTCCATATGCTTCAGAAAGCCCAAGCAACACAACTATCGCTGAAGCCGTAAAGCAGAATGCTAATGTTATAACTGGTGTGAGCTCAGGGTGCTGCAACAGGTGTTTTGTGGGGAGTGCGATCTTGTCCTTTCTTCCAAGGTATTTTATCAGCAGCACAACAAGGACGATGGCGAGTATGAGATTGATAATCACAGAGCTGTTGATTGCTCCGCATTTCTTAATGATCAGCATCATGGGGACGATGGCGATATCCTGCGCCACCAGAATTCCAATTGTAATGTGGCCGACATCAGTTCTAAACTCGCCTATGTACTCAAGGACCTTAACTATCGCTGCCGTCGACGAGAGGGATGTAATGAATGCCACGAGGAGTGTGACGAAGATTGGGAAGTCGAATATCACCGAAACTAGTACTGCAATCACAGTGTTGGCGACGACCTGTATCACTGTGAACAGCGTCGGAATCTTCCACATCTTAATGAATGATCCGATGTTGAGTTCAAGCCCAATCACGAACAATAGCAGTAGGATTCCCAGTTCTGAGTAAAACTGGATCTGGACTTGTGACGAGATAAAACCAAGGCCGCTTGGCCCAAATGTTATCCCAGCCAGGATATACCCTACCATCACGGGTTGCTTCAACCTAGCCAGAAACAGACCAGATAGAGCCGCAACCAACACGATTACAGTGAGATGTGCAAAAACGTACTCGTTATTCATAGCAGGAATATTGTAACATAGACGCCATGAGCGTCACAGGGATAAATGCAGTACTCGGCCGAATCAAGGACAAGCTGCTGCTATCAGAAATTGTTGGGAAAGATACGCCCCTCCGGAAACGCGGAAGGGAGCATGTTGGTAACTGCCCGTTTCATAGTGAGAAGACCGGGTCGTTCTTCGTGAATGATGATAAGGGGACGTTCTACTGCTTCGGCTGTGGTGCATCTGGTGATATCATAGCCTACATCATGAAGAAGCGCGGTATACAGTTCCCTCAGGCAATTGAGATACTCGCCGAAATGGCTGGTATCAAACTCCCAGAGAAGGGGAACTACAGTGACGACGACTCCGTCCAACTTAAAATCATGCAAAAAGCGCTCGAGTTTTTCAAGGCGCATTTGGAAGGTAAGGCGGCGGAGTACTGCGAATCACGCGGGATTGATAAGTCATGTGTTGAACAGTTTTCAATTGGGTACGCTCCTCTAAATGGTAACTTACTAATGTCACACCTTGTGACGTCTGGATTTGAGATGTCGGACATCCTGAAGTCAGGTCTCTTTGCTCAAAGGAATGGGCAATCTGTATGTTACTTCAGAGACAGGATTATCTTTCCGGTCTTCAATAAACGGGGGTGGCCGATAGCCTTTGGCGGTCGTGCACTGCGGAAGGATTCCGCTCCCAAATACCTGAACTCTCCTGAAACTGCCTTATTCCAAAAACGCGCAACCCTGTATGCCTTCAACATCGCATCAAGAAATATCTCTAAGGCCAGTACATTTATATTGGTTGAGGGATACATCGATGTTATTGCGATGCATCAGTATGGCTTCAACACGACCGTTGCATCGATGGGAACATCATTCTCAGTTGAGCATCTAGTGAAGCTCTGGCAATCGTCAGATGAACCAATCATATGCCTCGACGGTGATGCGGCCGGCTATAACGCAATGGTAAAGATTGCATTCCTAGCAATGCAGCATCTGCAGCCTGGGAAAAGCCTGAAATTCTGTGTTATCCCTGGTGGCAGCGATCCGGATTCATTTCTTCAGAAATTCGGAAAGGCAGCAATGTCCCAGATACTTGAGAAACCTATAAACTTGATCGATTTCATCTGGGAACACTTCGTCAGCCAGTTGAAGCCACAAAGTAGCAGAACTCCAGAACAGACGGCTAAGTGGAAAAAAGACACCCTGGACAGCCTAAACGACATCCAGGATCAAGACATCAGGAAGCTTTACAGATCCGACATCAGTAGTAGGATATATCAGATCCTAGCACCAAGCAACAAAAAAAAATCGCCCATCCATGAATTTGCTCAAACGCCTGGGAATCCACAGCGCTTTAGGCATTCCCTGCTGCCTACCATCAACAAAGATGAAAAAACCCTCTTGTGGGAAGCGACATTATTGTATATACTATTAGAGCGTCCATCTGTAATTCCGTGTGTGATAGAAGAGTTGGCGACCATTGAGTTTTCAAGAAAAGGGTTCAGTACGATACGCGATCTAGCGATCGATGGAGTCGACCTATCAGACCAGCATGGACAAATCATCTCCAGCGAAATCCAACTTGTGAGATCTGTCGCTTCTAAGAATTGCGACGTAGCAAACAAGGACGATGAAGCGGTAACGGAGCTTTGGAGGGGGATGTATGTATGCGGCTTCTCAGATAAGCAGCAACGCGCAGACATTACCCGAGCAAAGGAGGATTGCAACGAAAGTATGAGCACCGAGGCCTGGGATAGGCTCAAGGAACTTAAAATCAGTCATATTAAAAATAGACAGAAAGACACATAAGAAACACACACATTACCAAAAGGAAGGTGGGGTATATATATGAATAGAGAAATTGATGATGAGGGTATGAACGGGGAGCAGCACATCGTGTCTGACCCAAACGTTATAACCCTAATGAAATCCAATAAAACAAAGGGCTACCTAACATACGAAGAGCTGAACGAAGTGCTCCCTAGCTCTGAATACGACTCCGAGAAGCTCGATGCGATTGTATCGTACTTTATCGATAACGATGTGAAGATAATAAGCATTGAAGATGAAGCACTCGTATCGGAAACGAAGATAGTCAGTAGCATTAACGACCAGCATCCTGGAATGGGTGAGGAAGGAGAGCCGGTAGCCGAAGAGGCGAAGGGCGATGATCCAGTTAGGATATATCTAAAAGAGATGGGCAACATAACCCTCCTATCGCGTGAGGGTGAAGTTACGATAGCCATGAAGATAGAGACGTACAGGACGACCCTCAGGACTAATCTGTGCGAAAGTAGAATTACAGCTGAGATGATCGCTGCCCTACGAGAAAGGCTCAACAACAACATGGTCCTGCTTAGGGATATCATTACTACAGACTCGAACAACATCGACGAAGAACTGCAGTACTCCGACTCGGATGATGCTGAAGACGCCGATCTATCCCCAGAAGAAATGGGAATTCTGAACATTACAAACGATGAGGAAGCGAAGCAGAAGCTGCTCCAAAAGTTTGATAGACACGCTGAGCTTTACTCTGAGATATACAGGCTGCAAAAGGAGTATGGATTCGATACAAAGAAGCTTGATGCATGCGAGAAGTACGCCACTCTTCGGCGTGAGATCGTAGAGAACTTCAATGAGATAAATCTAAATGAGAAGAGGACGGCTAGCATAAAAGAGCAGCACGCAGCCCTCGCATCTCGTATTCCTGAGATGGAAAGGAAGATCGTATCTCAAGCAATGAAACTTGGAATCGATAGACAGGAGCTTGCCGCACTTCTCATTAACAAGGATTTCGATGAGCAGTGGCTTAAAGACTTTACGGCCACCAGGAGTGATACGAGCTGGCAGCAATTCTGCTCCGCCAGTAAGGAGTTACTGGAGACGTTAGTGCAGCTATCCACTAGCATATCACAAACCACCGCAGTTCCATTTTCGTTTTTCAGGCATACTTTGCAGGTAGTGCAGAGAGCGGAACGCGATGAAGCAAGAGCGAAAAAGGAGATGATTGAGGCCAACCTCAGGCTGGTGATATCGATAGCAAAGCGGTATATGAACAGAGGGCTGCAGTTCCTGGATCTGATACAGGAAGGCAATATAGGGCTGATGAAGGCGGTCGATAAATTCGAGTACAAGCGAGGTTATAAGTTCTCGACGTACGCAACGTGGTGGATAAGGCAGGCTATTACACGCTCCATCGCAGATCAGGCACGCACCATCAGGATCCCAGTACATATGATTGAAACGATAAACAAGCTGGTCAGGATGTCGAAGCAGCTAATGAGTGAACTGGGGAGAGAACCGACACATGAGGAACTAGCAGCAAAGCTCATAATGCCTCTCGATAAAGTCAGAAGAGTCATGAAGATTGCGAAGGATCCAATTAGCTTGGAAACGCCGATCGGAGACGAAGAAGAGAGCCACCTCGGAGATTTCATAGAAGATAAGAACGCAGTGCTCCCGGCCGACGCCGCCCTTCAAGCGAACCTCAAATCAGCAACCAATAAGATTTTATCAACGCTCACAGGCCGCGAGGAAAGGGTACTGCGCATGAGGTTTGGAATAGGCCTAGCAACTGACCATACCCTTGAAGAGGTTGGGCAGCAGTTCTCAGTCACAAGAGAGAGGATTAGGCAGATCGAGGCAAAGGCCCTGAGGAAGCTCAAACACCCGAGTCGTTCTCGGAGATTACGAAGCTTTCTAGATAACTAAGCACAGGAGAGAATACCAGTGAGCATCGAGAGGCGCTTATCCGCAATAGGACGATATCTTGACATAGCGAGTGATAGGATCGCAGCTAGCATCAGGCTGATGCTTCCCAAAATCATAGAGTTTAATAGAAAGGTACGAGGCGAAGCGGCGAGCGTCCATCAATCGTACGCTATATTGATCTTCGACAGCTTCGTCGCCTTCCTATCAATCTTCATTTCAATTCACCTAAGAATAGGGATGGATTTTCTGGATTACTCTCCTGCCTACATCCTAAAGAATATGCTAGTTTTCGGGCTGGTGAGCTCAAGCGTTTTCGCCTGGATGCAGATACACCAATCATTCTGGAGATACACCTCCATCGAGGATTTCGCTCCCATTCTGCTATCTGTCGTTTTAGCTGATATTCTGTTTTTCCCGCTGATGCTCCTCATGAACAAGGAGGACTTCCTCCCGTACTCTGTCCTCGTGATAAACACATTTGTGCTAACACTGATGCTGCTCATCCCGAGGCTCCTGAGTAGAATGCTATATAGCCAGAAGCTTAAAAAGATGAGAGCTCAGGAGAAACGGGCGAGTAGCGGGCCGCAGACACTCATTGAGAATCCGATGGTTCTGTTGGTCGGCAGCAAGGAGTCAGCTGAGATCTTCCTGAATGAGATAGTTTCGAACGATGACATTTCATTCAACTTTGAACCAGTTGGGATCCTCACATTTGACCCAATGGATGTTGGAAGAGTTATAAGGGGAGTTTCGATAGTTGGTGAGCTTCGCGACATACATGCTGTGCTTCGGGTAATCAAGGCAGACGGCATCACACTGCGGCAGATTGTCATTACCGAAAAATCAATTCCCGAAAATGCTAAAAAATTTCTTGTAAGATACGTCAAAGATCATGGATTATTACTAATGCACGTCATACACCAGTGTATGTTTGATACTGTAGCAGAGTAAGGATGGCCAAGGCAAAAATTTTTACGATCGTACTGATGGGGCTTTGCCTGACATCAGGAGATGTATGTAGCGCTTCAGATACAAGCGCTACTCCGGCCTCGGACGCTGGGGAGTGGGTCTTCGAAGATCTGTATGAAGATGATGAAGAGCCCGACTACGATCCATTCGAGCCCTTCAACAGACTCATGTTCGCGTTGAATAGTATTCTCGATAAGGTGTTCCTAATGCCTGTCGCCACAGCGTACCGACACATAACGCCAAACCCGATGCAGACCTGTATCTCAAACGCTCTTGATAATTTCTTTTCGCCGATTGATGCTGTCAATTTTATCTTGCAAGGAGATGGCGAGAGAGTCGTGAAGACGGTGTTCCGATTCTTGATCAACACAGTGCTAGGTGTGTTTGGGGCTGTTGATGTTGCAGCCAAAATGGGAATCGATAAGAAGACAACGTCCTTCGGAAACACGCTTAAAAAGTGGGGAGCTAAGCCTGGGCCATATCTGGTGTTGCCACTCCTGGGTCAGGGCAGCATGAGATCAGGCGTCGGGAAACTGGTCCACATTCCTCTTGATCCTTTGACGCAGCTCACAATAGCTAGTGGTAAGAAAAAGGTGCGCCGCAGGTGGTACTACGTGATCTACGGTACCAACATTGTCGTGAAGCGATCCGCCCTACTCCCGATCACAAATGAACTCGAGAAGGTCTCAGACGATAAGTACGTTACAACGAGAAAGGCAGTCATGTCCATGGAGCAGGAATAGAGAATGGGTACCTCCCTCTCTATGTAGTTCCACCCAGGCATGATCAAGTTTCGTGCATAGAACAGAGTGCGCAATTTAATTGAATTCGCGAGAAAATTTTGATACCATATATCAATGATAACAATTCATTAAAGTGGAGAAAAATGAGAATAACAATACTAGGCTCGGCCTTCGTGCTTATGAGCTGCACAGCACTAGCGACCAAACAGTCGTACTGGCCTGGACTGCCACAGAGATTCAATCCCGATGCCCAACACGCAGTCGCACCCGCGCCGCGAGACTTAGCCCCGCGGGATAGTGTGGAACCAGTGCTGGATAGCGATGGGTTCTACACCCCCCCTGTCAGCGGCGATGATGAAGAGGACACCATACCGGCTACTCTCCTTCCTCCTCCCGACGGTCGCCCTGCACCACGGTTACCAGTCGACAGGGGCTACGGCTGTCCAGCTACCCAATACATAGCCGCCCTAGTCGGCGAGGCACCTACGACGCTGCACTACAAGGTGGTTGCCAGAGTCCTCGGCATAGTACCCACGAGAAGCGAGATCTCGACCAGCATAGCCTACGCCTTCTCCTGCCGCTCGGATAAGTTGATGACTATATTCGCAATCCCCGGAGTCAGTAACGAACTACGCGAGATACTGCGACTAGCTAGCATCGAAGAACCAAGCAAACCCCGAATAGCAACGCGCAACGGATACCCGTACGCCAGACACACGAGCAACGACCCCCAACCATCCCCATGGGAGCAAGCGTGCGACCGTGCAGATCAACTGCACGACGCGATCCTCCAGACAGGGACCGGAGGACCAATCCTTAACTCGATAGCGAAGACTCGAGCCCAGCGCACCGTAAGGAATCAGCCACTCCGCACACTCCCCGGCACGGGGCAGAGGAGAGCTAGGGCCGCGGCACTGGCGCTAATTCCGGACCAGCCTCCATATAGCGGGGTGTAAACCCCTGTTCTATGAATCTACTAAGTGGATAGACCAGTGAGTTGCGAGGGATGTATGTGGTATGAGAGGCCTCACGCGGACCTGCTTGAACTTGGTCGAGATCAGCCAATCCGGAACTGAGATACGGCTGATGACAACTGGACGCATTCACTACAGAATCCAATTCTGATTGTTTGCCATGCCTTTTCTGGTACGTGATACTTCATGTGCGGTGCGATGTTTTGGGTTAATTAACGGCTTTGTACCGCATTTTTGCTTAAAGGTAAATTTCACTCACAGAGCCTAAACCCTACTACTCGAGCCACAATGCACTATCGCATTTCTGAAGAGAAATTTCAACGTATGTACGCCTTCCTCAGCAGTGTCTTGACAGAGAGCCGCTAACAGGGGTACTATAACCGACAGTTGCACATTACAATTTACTGCAAGCGTAGAGCTCTCATGAACATCAGGGAAACCAAAATAGCAAACGGCCTCACAGTGGTTACGGACAAGATGGCTGGCAACCAAATCATCTCGATTGGTGTATTCGTCAACATTGGGTCTGTGAATGAAAATGACTCGCAAGCTGGGGCTTCTCACTTTCTCGAGCATATGATGTTCAAGGGAACGAAGACCCGTTCCGCCTTTCAGATAGCAAATGAAATGGAGGAGGTAGGTGGAGCAATGAACGCCTACACAGACAAGGAGGTTACTGCCTACTACGCCAGGGTACTGAAACGTGACATTAAACTCGCACTTAGCATAATAGCAGATATCACCCAAAACAGTATTATGAATGCCGAGGAGTTTGCACGGGAGAAGGACGTCATCGTACAAGAGATAAAGATGATTGACGATATGCCCGATGCCATCATTTTCGATAAATTCCAGGAGAAGTGCTACGACGGCAGAAGGCTTGGGAAACCGATCAGCGGTACTGAAGATAGTGTTCGTAGCATGACCACACAGGACCTACTGAACTACATGACGAAGTACACAGCCGATAAGATAGTGTTAGCAGCGAGTGGAGACATTGAGCACGATGACTTCGTAGCTCTCGCTAATGAGTACATGTCCAACATAAAGCCAACTGGAGATTCCGATGTGGAGAAGCAAACCTACTGTGGAGGCTGTACATATATCGAGAGGGCCCTTGGCCAAAGTCACATGGTCATGGGATTCGAGGGGGTTAGCTACATGGATCCGAGCATCTACGCTGTTAGGGTGGCGAAGGTCATTCTCGGAGATGGTATGTCGTCGAGGTTATTCCAGGAGATTCGGGAGAAGAGAGGCCTAGCATACTCCGTCAGTTCGTTTAGGTGTGGGTATAGAGATACGGGAATGTTCGGGGTCCGTGCCGGCTGTAACGATGATAAAGTAACGGACGTTATCAAGCTATCACTCGCCGAGCTCAACAAGATGAAGACTGATATTACAAAGGAAGAGCTTGAGCGAGCGAAGGCCCAGATAAAAGTATCTGAGCTCTCCAACCTTGAAACGTCGATCGATAGAGTATGCTACGTCGCTACTCAACTCTTGCTGATGAAAAGAGTCCTAACCCCTCTCGAGGTGATCAAGAAAATTGACGATGTTACGATAGATGACGTGGCAGCGAGCATCGAGAGAATTACCAAGACTCCACCGACGCTGGCCGTGATTGGCAGTGGCCACGATGTAGAAGCGTTATATGGGAACTTTGCTAAATAGGGTAACCGCGATAGCAGGCGTTGCCGTAATCTTAGCTGGATGTACGGGAGTGCGCCACACTCCAGTCGGCCCGACATGCATTTCGTGTAAGCCATATTATTGTCGCGGGTCGTGGCACTATCCGCAGCTGTATTACGAGTACAATGAGGTTGGGATTGCATCGTGGTATGGAGATGATTGCCACGGGAAATCTAAGGCAACCGGAGAGCCATTCGATAAGATGGCCATGACTGCTGCTCATAAGACCCTCCCACTTCCATCTGTTGCAAGAGTTACAAGCCTCATTACCGGGAAGTCCATCGTCGTTGTTATTGATGATCGCGGACCATATGTGTACAAAGGCAGGATCATCGACCTTTCGTATGGGGCGGCTGTGGCTCTCGGGATACATGGTAGGAAGCCATCAATGGTGAGGGTCGAAGTGTTAGTGGAGGATAGTTTGAAGCTATCGAGGTATGCTGCTCTCTGCCGTCGTAACAAGGGAATTAGGCGTGGCCGCTCTCTGTGTCAGGTGTATTTCGAGGACGTAAAGGGAATGCCGATGCCTATCCCCCCAATTTACACAGCGAGCCATACCCAGAGGCTGGAGAGGAAGCGTAGTGGGATAAGTACCAGGCAGCAGCATCCCTCTTCTAAACGGAACTCCCACTCCGGTCCACGAAAATCTCTCCAAGCGCATATCGACCATATTCGAGCTTAGGGCAGGTGAGGGATAATGCTTTCAGATTGTTGGCGCAATTATGTTGTGCTACACTGGCACGCACGTGAAACATAGAGACTGGGAAAGCGATCATGAGAGCAGGAAAAATAATCGGGCAGTTAGTCGTTCCATGCATCATGGCAGCTGTGTGTTTAAGCAGTGCAGCTATTGGAGCAACAAGATATGTGCCGCCCCACTTACGCAAGAACCCTGCACCACCACCAGAACCCGATCAGGTGATCCATGAATCGCCTACTATTCCGACTGGCACTCCACCTCCCAGTGCTCCGACCTCTAAATTCCAAATAACTCGACCAGTTCGAGAACCACCTCTTGATGTGAAACTTGCTGCAAAGGCCTCCCCTCCAGGACCAGATGGATGGAGCGTTGCACACAAATTCGAAATAACTCCACCAGTTCGAAAACCACCTCTTAAGGTAATAGGCTCTGAGGAAGCCGGCAAAATGAAGCCTAAGCCAGGTGGGAAACCTCCGCCGATGCCTCGATCTCTAGTGCCTCCACCAGGTACGGAAACAGGTGATGGCGCTTAGAGCTTCTAGTTTCAGCTTGTAGTGCGGCGAACAGTAGAGCCTGCTACAGATGATGGAATCCTGACCACAAGTCTCCCGCCCGCCTGAAGGTTCTGGGCGAATTCGCTAGTCTGTCTTTCCCTGATGCCTGGGTTGCCAGTCATAATAACATGCCGTAGCACGGGGTGATTCGCAGTCGCAACCGCTTCTAGAATTACACGTGCTCTGGCATCGTCGAGCCTGGTATTTGTGAGTACCACGAATGCAATCGGTAGGCCATCCGCGATCACGGCTGCAAGTAGCGCTGGCCCCTCGTCGCCTAGATCGTTGTTTGCTAGCCCTAGACCGGTAACCAATCCTGGGTTCTCTAGCATTACCTGCAGCAGCATCTCGAGTCCAGCGGCTGTGAAGTCGTTGCTTGCTAGGTTTAGGGTGATAGATGTAATTCCGTGCTCTGCCATCTGGTACAGCATCACCGCTACGTACTCAACCTGCTCATCCGTGATTGCCATTCCGCTTAGATCTACATATCTGGTTCTGCGAATGGTCTCTGTGTCACTGCATGTTTGCTCGATCTCGGCGGCATGCTCTCCTGTGATGGTTGGTACTCTTCCACCTCTTAGCAGTTGCATTCCAATTGCTCCAAGAGCTGCTTTGCCGAAGTCTACAGCAGCGCCCCCCACTCCACTCAGCACTTGCGCCGCCTGTCCCACTGCTGCATTGGCGATCCTACCGGCTTGCTCGCCAGCGACACTAGCTAGCACAGCTGCTCCTTTTTGAGCTTCTTTACCAACGACCTTCGCCGCATCGGTTACTACACCTTTGGCCTGGCCAACAGCTTGCTCTGCAAGTTCTTTAACTTTGCTGCCTGGAAGTTTGGCCTTGATGTCGCCAACTACGCTGGCTGCTTTCTTTTTGGCGCTGTCAACTGCGTTGGCAGCTTTCGCTTTGACACTGCTTACGGCACTGGATACTTTATCTAGGAGACCTGCTTGGCAGTTGGCAGCGCATAGAAAACAAACTAGGCACGTATCGGCTATGATTCTGGTAACAATTCTCATGTTCAACTTCGATGGAAACTCCCCCTCGTTACTTAAGAGTGTAACTCCCAATTCGTTAATATTTCGTTAAATTTGAACAAAAAACTTTTTAAATAGGCTTATTGCAAAAATTGCTGCCTTAGGCCTCTGAGGTATGTGGAGAGCTACAACCCGCCTTCCTTCATTCTGCTCATTTTCTTCCTAGTTGTTTGGTCTAGGTATTTCTTGCGGAGGCGGATTGACTTGGGGGTCACCTCCACGATCTCATCATTCTTGATGTAGGCGATTGCCTGCTCTAGGGAGATCTGTCTTGGGGGTGGTAGCTTTATGTTATCATCCTTCCCAGCCGCTCTGCAATTAGAAAGTTGTTTCTCCTTCGTTGGGTTGACATCGAGTTCATTCTCCCGGCTATGCTCCCCTATGATCATGCCTTCATATACCGGCTCCCCTGGCTTCACGAACAGCATCCCTCTCTCCTTCAGGAAAAAGAGGGCGTACGGCACGGCCTTCCCACTATCAGTCGAAACGAGTACGCCACGGGATCTTTCATCTATCTGCCCTCTGTGTGGAGCATACGAATGAAACGATCGGTTCATGATGCCGGAGCCACGAGTGTCTGTTAGGAACTCACCGTAGTATCCTATGAGCCCCCTCGTTGGAATAAAAAATTTAATCCTCGTTTTCCCGACGCCGGATGGCCGCATGTCAACCATCTCACCCTTCCTCTGTATCAGCTTGTCGATTACAACGCCGGTGAATTCATCATCTAGATCCACGTACAGCTCTTCGATTGGCTCCAGCGTTTCCCCGGTGTTCGTGTCCTTTCTGAACAGAACTCTCGGCCTTCCGATTGATAGCTCAAACCCCTCTCGCCGCATCGTTTCAATTAGGATTCCGAGCTGCAGCTCTCCTCTGCCGGCGACCTCGTAGAATTCGCCATTCGCTGATCTCTGAACGGTTATGGAAACATTTCCCTCAGCCTCATTAAACAGGCGTTCCCCGATAATTCTGGAAGTCAGGTTCTTCCCCTCCTTTCCTGCCAGAGGAGAATCGTTTACCGAGAATGTTATCGAGATTGTAGGGGGGTCAATTGGGGTTGATAATATCGGCTTTGCAACATCGATATCCGCTATGGTATCAGCAACTGTAGCCTTCTCAAGACCGGCGATTGCAATGATATCTCCGGCAGCAGCCGACTCTATCGGGACTCGTTTCAATCCTTCAAAAGCAAGCAACTTAGTGAGTCTCGCCCTTTCGATTTCACCATCAGTTCCGTTTCTAAGGACGTGTACTTGGCTGTTCATATTGGCGGTTCCACTCAGTATCTTCCCCGTTAAAATCCGCCCCAGATACTGGTCGTACTCAAGCATCGTCACAAGCATTTGGAATGGCTCATTGTCGATAACTGTTGCATTCGGGACGTATTTGATTATAGTATCTAGAAGGGGAACGATATCCTTCCTCTCATCCTTTTCAAGATCAAGGACGGCCCAGCCATTCCGGCCAGATGAATATACTATCGGAAAATCAAGCTGAGCGTCGCTAGCACCGAGGGCTATGAATAAATCGAAAACCTCATTCAGCACCTCTGAAACCCTGGTGTCTGATTTGTCTATCTTGTTGATAACGACGATGGGATTTAGGTTGAGTGCTAATGCCTTGGATAGTACGAACTTCGTCTGAGGCATCGGTCCTTCCGATGCATCTACCAAAACAAGAACCCCATCAACCATGCTAAGGATGCGCTCCACCTCGCCTCCGAAGTCAGCGTGCCCCGGAGTATCGACCACATTTAGCTTCGTTCCATTCCAATCGAAACTTGTGCACTTCGCGAGGATCGTGATCCCTCTCTCCCTCTCGAGATCGTTGTAATCAAGGGCGCACGTCTCTATCTGTTGGTTCTCCCTGAACAATCCGCTGTGCCTGAAAAGGGAATCAATCAGAGTAGTTTTCCCATGATCAACGTGGGCGATAATTGCTAAATTTTTTATATCCTTAGACATGTTCCTCAAACCGTATAAACTAACACGATACCGTCCTCCCAACTGTGAGCTATAATAGCACACATCTGTTTGATTTGGAAGTTGTGAAGATATGGCAGAAGATTTAACGTTCGAGCAGGCGATAGGTGAACTCGAAGAAATTATAAGGGCACTCGAAGGTGGGAAGATGCCGCTAGCAGAGGCCGTTAAAGCCTTCGAACGCGGGACGGAACTCAAGAAGTTCTGCGAGCAGAAGCTGAAGGAGGCACAGCTGAAAATAGAGATGCTGCCAGAGAAGGGTGAGTGATTTAACGATGGATTTAAGCATATTGTTCCTTAGTGTGATCCAGGGGATCTCGGAAGTTCTTCCCATAAGCTCCTCCGTCAACCTACATTTTTTCTCGGCTCTCTTCAACATACATGAGTTCTCATTCGCATTGAAGATAGCGCTGCATGTTGGCAGCTTAGCCGCTCTCCTTATATATTTTCACTCCGACGTAATCGACATCTTTCGGGGACTTTTTACTCGAAGGAAGATATCCGACACCTGTCTGTTGCAGCTGGTGTGTGGGACTATCCCAGTTGTGATCCTTGGATTCCTAGCTAGGGATTTCGTCAAGGAATTTCACTCTCAAAAGATCATGGGGGTAACGTGCATATGCTTCGGGATTTTGCTGGTTATGTTCGATAAGCTGTCATGCATGCAACCTAGGTTAAGCAGGGCAAACATAGCCGGCATATCACTTTCGAAATCATTTGTTATCGGGGTGTTTCAATCGATAGCAATATTCCCAGGTGTCAGTCGACTCGGGATATGTATCACCGCTGCAAGGATGTTATCACTCGACAGAAAGCATGCCATCAGATTCTCCCTACTCCTAGCTATCCCGAGCATCCTTGGCTCCCTCGTGCTAGAGCTATACGAATCCTACAAAATCAGTGATTTCCAATGCTTCCAAGGAGCGGCATTAAGTGGGATGATCGCTACCGCCCTCATTAGCATAATAGCAATTCACCCGTGTGTGAGGTACACTGAGAAGCGGGGGTTCTCCCTAATCGCCATATACAGAATCCTAGTTGGGATTGCGATATGGTGGTTATGATGATGATACTCCGCAGACTTCCTTCCAACCCTTCAGAATCAGAGTTATTGCTAGGAGACACGGAGCGCAGAAGCGGAGTGTACAAGGAGGTGCATGAGCATTCGAGCACCGGATCGACGCAGCAAGAAGCTGATTATGGAGGGTTGGAAGGAGGTCTAGTCTACTTCGGGAGGCGGCACACCGGGCAGTTCTCCTTCCCCTTCTTATGGTTGTGGACACGATGGGCTTTTTTTTGTGGCGCAGGTGGAGCTGGCGTTTGAGTCCCAGGTTTGCTGGTGGGAGGTGGAGCAGCTACCGCACATAGTCCTTCAGCGTTTATTTTGTTGAACATTTCAGTCCAGAAATTCGCCTCGGGAATCTTGGGCTTCTTGAAGCTGCCGCTACTATCGCCTGTTCCTTCACTACCTTTACCCTTACCTTTAGCGCCTCCCTTGCCTTTACCTTTCTGGCCATCGCCCTTCTTATCACTGTCGTCGCTCTCATCAGCCGCCTTAAATATCTCCAGGAATTGCCCCTGGGTAACTGGATCTCCGAGGTTCATCTGCTGTATAGCATCCTGACCGATTCCGCGAAATTGCTCCTTGCCGTTCTTTAAGATTAACAATACCGGGAGCCCAGTGATCCCGGTTTTAGCTAGGGTAGCTTGGTCAGCTACTATCGCCACATATGCAGTGCTTCCGTCAAGTGCTATGCCGTGCACAGTTACCTTCTGAACCGCCTGATTGTAATCATCCGCCGTAGGCTGCTTACCCAGTTTATCACCTTGAGGAAC
This sequence comes from Holosporales bacterium, assembly GCA_031267075.1. Lineage (GTDB taxonomy): Bacteria > Pseudomonadota > Alphaproteobacteria > RUG11792 > RUG11792 > JAIRYU01. The sequence goes on along the minus strand of JAIRZU010000005.1, from coordinate 17,378 downwards.
GTGCACGAAGATGACGTTGATACCATGCTGCCTGAGGAGTCCCATATACTGAGCGAACGAAGCAAGGAGCGTATCACAGTGTGGACACCAGTCTCCATAGAAGATCACAACCGCTTTCTTCATATCCTTCTGCTGGATGGTTTGCTTTTTCAGATTGCCTCCACCAGCATCCCTATATACTGTCGGTGAGAATGACTGCTCCTTCTGTGCGTATGTGGCCCTGAATGGATTTGGAGCACCGCTGTTGGGAGGGAGTCCCCCGCTCGGTCCTTGGTACTGTTGTTGCTGGTACTGAGGTTGTCCTGGTTGCTGATACTGCTGAGGTTGCTGTTGGTACTGGCCGTCATACCCTTGCTGTTGGTACTGCTGTCCATTGGCATTACCAATTAGTCCCAGCTGAGCACAGCTCACGGAAACCAGGCATACAGCATGCACCATTCTTATTCCGGAACACATAATTCCCCCATAACACAAACCAAACTTAACAAGTGGTGCGCCCAGAAAGATTCGAACTCTCAACCTCCAGATCCGTAGTCTGACGCTCTATCCAATTGAGCCATGGGCGCCCAACTGAATAATTGTTACACCACAAGCACAATAGATGCAAGGGAAATTGGTTTGCCATCACATTGCCCAACATCAAAATCTTTTACGCCCATGTGAAAAATAATCTCATCCGTTAACTATTTTTTAACCCTTCACATGCTAACCTACTTATAGAATCTTATATCCTCAAGGGGAGGAAACACATGAAAAGCAAACTTGTAACATCAACACTCATACTAGGACTAATAGCCTGTGAGGCCTGGAGTTCTAGAGAGAGAGAGAGAGAGAGTCTTTAGTTGTAAGTAGGGGAGAGGCATCTGTACCAGTTGGCGGTACTGGGATATACCGCGAGGCCGCACGGAACAGAGAAGAGATAGATAAGCTCAAGCAAAAAATAGAGGGGCTCGAAGGAGCAATAGGGCGACTTACTGCAGCTGCAACTGGAGGCGACTCAGCAGTGTTTGTCGCAGACCTACGTGGCGTGATAAGCGAAGTGATCAGCGGCAGAATAGAGAACCTCCTACGTCCACACATAGAACACCAACAGCTAATATGGGATCTCAAAGAGTGGGCACAGGTACCGGATTGGCTGATTGAAATGATAATGATTGCCCTAAACAGCAGACAACTGACTACAGAAAGATGTAGTAAAGGGCTAAGAGAACTACAGAAATATCACATAAACAACGAACCAAGATGGATGCTGTACGCGGAAGTCAACATCAACGGAACAAGCCTTGACAGGATGATCTGCATAAGTAAAACTGACTGGGAGCTCGCCTATATGATAGGGTATATGCTGAGCAGCAGCGGGGGCCCCAACACCGTTGAGCCCACCCAAATGAAATATTACATTGCACATTGCCTTAGCAGTGCTTACACGATATACGTGGGAGCGGTCAATGACACTAGGCAAAATCTACCAGATCCAGACCCAGCTGCTACAGCCGCCTTCAACGTACAAACCGCATACACAGGGCAGACAGACCCTCCCACGAGTATAGCAGCGACAGTACCTGCGATGTACGCGCATGTCAAGCAGGGCAAAAGCAACGGAGCTTTCCTGAAAATCGACGTACTACCTGAGAGCTAAACATCCTACCCCTTACCTACCTTTTGAAGCACAGAGATGTGGAGCTCTTTTAGCTGCTGTTCAGTGACATCAGCTGGGGCTCCCATCATGAGGTCCTGAGCCTGCTGGTTAAATGGAAATGCGATCACCTCTCTGATATTCTCTGTATCGGCGATTAGCATCACTATCCTATCTATTCCCGGAGCACAGCCACCATGAGGCGGCGTCCCACATTTGAATGCTTGGATCATTCCACTGAACTTACTATCGACAACCTCCCGGCTATATGAGGCGATTTCAAATGCCCTATACATAATCTCCGGGATATGATTCCTGACGGCGCCACTCGACAGCTCTATCCCATTACAAACGATGTCGTACTGCATCGCTTTGATCTCGAGGGGGTCCTTTGTATTCAGGGCCTCAAGCCCCCCCTGCGGCATTGAGAACGGATTATGTGAAAACACAATGCTCTTCAGCTCATCCTCATATTCAAACATCGGGAAGTCGACGATCCAGCAGAATCTATATGCGTTCTGCTCTATCAGCTTCAGCTCTCTTGCCAAGTGAGTACGTACCATCCCAGCCAAATGGGCTGCGTTATTGTCACATATGAAAAAGGTCACATCACCAGCTGCCATACCGTTGATCTTCGCTATCTCTGTCAGCTCTGATTCGCTTAGGAATTTAGCTATTGGACCTTTGAACTCTGAATCAGATATCATCGTGATATAGCCGAGCCCAGGAAGTCCGATGCTCTTGGCCCAGTCATTGATTCTCTCGAAAAATGCACGCGGCTCGCTAGAGCAGTGTGGAACATTAATGCTCCTTACAAGCGCTCCCTCCTTAACCTTCTCAGCGAAGGCAGTAAACGCGGATGCCTTGAAGATACTGGTGACGTCTTGAATAAGCAGCGGGTTCCTTAGATCTGGCTTATCGGTACCATAGTGAAGGAGAGCATCATCATACGTGATTCTCTCAAATGGAGTGTCTGTGATCGAGTACCCAGGCCTCGCGAATTTCGCGAACGTGCTGTGGAGGACGTTCTCAACTACTGCAAATACGTCATCTTGCGAAACGAAGCTCATCTCGATATCTAGCTGGTAAAACTCCCCGGGAGACCTGTCGGCCCTAGCATCCTCATCCCTAAAGCATGGAGCAATCTGGAAGTACCTATCGAACCCAGCTACCATTAAGAGCTGCTTGAATTGCTGTGGGGCCTGTGGGAGAGCGTAAAACTTACCTGGGTGGATTCGGCTGGGGATGATGTAGTCTCTGGCTCCCTCAGGGGACGATGACGTCAGGATGGGAGTCTGAAATTCTAGGAAGCCCATCTCTATCATCTGCATCCTGATATGCGAGATTATGTTTGATCGCAGAACTATGTTATCGTGCATCTTGCGTCTGCGAAGATCGATGTACCTGTACTTAAGCCTCGTCTCCTCAGGGAACTCATTATCAACATTCACCTGAATCGGGAGAGGCTTTTCAGGCTGGGACAGCACCTCTATCCCGCTGATGCAGATCTCAATCTCTCCGGTACTCATCGCCGCATTCACCGTTGAGATATCACGCTTCACGACGGTACCAGTTATCTTTATGATCGACTCGTCTTTCAGCTTCTCGGCCTCAACGAAGGATGCATCTGTTTCCTGGAGGACACACTGAGTTACCCCGTAATGATCACGTAGGTCTATGAAGAGCAAGCCGCCATGATCCCTTAGCTTATGAACAAATCCACAGAGGGATACAGATTCCCCAACATTACTAAGGTTAAGCTCGTTACACGTATGTGTCCTAAACTCTGTTGCACTGACAGACCGCATACCAAATAATTACTGCTGATGAGAATCACCTAAAGATTATACCGTAACTCTCGCAGGCTGTCGCCTTCAAAAATCGCCCATAGAGATATAGTACGATGCTCTGACTGTGAACCTTGGTCTACGCTCACCCAGCAGCATTAACCTGCTTCTCACCCTGCTGTTTCTTGGAGATATAAAGGGAGGCGAAATCGATAGGCTCTATCATGAGTGGTGGGTAGCCACCAGAGCTTGTTACCGACGACACGATCTCTCTGGCATACGGAAACATGAGGAACGGACAATGCACAAGCAGCACAGTCTCGAGTATATCCTGCTGGATCTCGGGTGCAACAGCGATCAGTCCTGCGTACTTCAATTCCAGCACAAAGAGCTGAGTATCTTCGACGGTTGACTTGACTGCTATATCCAAGGTGACTTCGTAATTGCCATTATCAAGCGACGCGACACTGGCCTCCACATTGACGGTGACCTGCGGCTGAGATGGCTCCTGGCTATATTTCATCAAAAAGTTCGGATTCTCAAAAGTCAGATCTTTGACGTACTGATCGTGAATGTAAAACGGACTGCGTAGCTCGTTTGATTCTTCTGTGGTAGTAGCCATTCTGTGCCCTTCCTAAATTATGTAAGTTTCTTGGCTTTTAGCTGGCGCTTAACTGCCAGCACATTCTTCCCCAATCTCGCATCATCAGTCTTCAGCAGATACATATCGAAACCGCCATTGGCCTCGACACTTCTAATACCATGAGGAGTTGTGCGTACCCTGACGGTCCGTTTAAGCGTATCACTGAAAAACGATACATTCTGCAGATTCGGCAAAAACCGCTTGCTCAGCTTATTGTTCGCGTGACTGACGTTACATCCGTACTGCACGGTCTTTCCAGTTAACTCACACCTTCTAGTCATAACAACCTAACCTACCAACAACCCGCCTAAGCGAACAGCTTTAACGAGATGCTATCACACCATACTCCAGGTGTCAAATAATCCGTAACTCCATCCTGCCCCAATCGACTCACCTGTCGCAGCAGCCCATTATGAAATCGATAGACCCTAGGATTGCTGTGATGTCTGGAATTTTAACTCCAACCAGAAGCTTCTCCAGAAATTGGACATGTGCGAAGGAGGGGGATTTGAAGTGCATCCTATGCACCTTATGCCGATCACTCCCGATTACCATATGCACTCCGAATTCACCGCGTGGGGTCTCTGTTGATGTGTAGATGATCGTATTTTTAGGAAGGCCTTTTGATAGGAGTTTTGCGCAGCTGCTATTGCAGACCTCTCCTGGCTGGAGCATAGCGATGCACTGCTCAATCAGCTCGATGCTCTGTTTAATCTCCAGAACCCTAAGGTGCATCCTGGCATAGCAATCGCCATCGCGTAACGTTATCGTCTTGAAATCCAACATCTCATATGCACCGTACGGAGCAGCTTTCCTGATGTCGTAGTCCACACCAGAGGCCCTTAGGTTAACTCCGGAAAGCCCATTCTTTACTGCCTCTTCCGCCTTGATCTTTCCCACTCCAATAGTCCTCTCTTTGAAGATTCTATTGTTGAGAGCTAGCTTCTCCACGGCATCCATGTAGAACCCAATCCCCCCAATGAACCCCCCAATGAACCCCCTAATCTCATCGACGGCAGATTCATGAATGTCGTTGACAACGCCTCCGGGAGTGTAGTATGCTATATGCATCCTGGACCCAGTCGTCTTCTGGAAGATCGACATTATCTTCTCTCTTTCCTCCATACCATAGAGGAACAAGCTGAGGCACCCCAGGTCAAACGTCATACTACCTATGCTCATGATGTGACTCGAGATCCTAGTTAGCTCGTCAAAAATAGTACGTATCAAGGTGGCTCTCTCAGGCACATTCACATCTAGCAGCTTCTCGATAGCCATAACATATGCATGCTCCTGGATCGCAGGAGAGAGATAATCCAACCTATCAAGGTAGGGAATTATCGACATGAATCCCTTGCTCTCTACGATCTTCTCGACGCCCCTGTGGAGGTAGCCTATGATCGGCTCACAGGCAACTACACTCTCTCCTGCCATCGTCAATTTCAATCTCAAAATCCCGTGGGTTGACGGGTGATGAGGCCCGAAATTTAGAGTGTAGGTGCTATCACGTGACACTGTCATTTTTCAGTAACTCATCTATTCTGTTGGCTGCCTCAGAAGTCTGATCAAACTTAAACCTAAGGTTTGGGATGGTCCGCAGTGATAGCTTCTTCGCTATCAGATCCTTGAAGAAGTGAGTTTGGAGCTCCAGGAATTTCATGGCTTCATCGATCATCGTTCCACTGAGCGTACGGAAAAATACGACTGCATTGCAGAGGTCGCGAGAGAGGTCAACGTGCGTGATGGTGATCATACAGGGCGGCATGGACTCCGCCTCACGCTTCGGTAATACGTGAAAGTCACCCCGTATCAATGCCAATGAAAAGAGCTCCTTAAGTTGAGTAGCAACCTTGTCATTCCTCCGCCCGGTGGTCTTTCTCTTCTGCGGAACGAACAGATTCAATTTAGACATACGACCCCAACTACGGGGTAACAACATCTCGGAATGATACCACATAATTCAGCTGCCAGAAAGCAGCATCCATGGATTCACTCCGACATCTGAAGCCGACTGCTTACCGGAACTCCGTCGTATGTTAGCAGTGTTTCCTTGATGATATCATTGCTGATGGCTGCTATGTCTGAGTTACAGTTCTTCATCTCTTGAAGTAAGAGGTCGAGGAAGGCAGATACGTTCTTCGAGAACAAGCGCGAGGCATCAGCCGCGATCAGGTTCAGAATGTTATCGAACGCCATAACCTTCACGCCGTTGATATCAGTGATTTGCCCTTGGACCGTACACTCGCAATTCCCACCAGTCTTTGATGCGAGGTCTATTATGATAGAGCCATGCTTCATCAGTTTTACCATGTCGCTTTTGATCACGATAGGGGCCTTTTTACCTGGGATCTGAGCTGTTGTAATTACGATATCCTGCCCTGGTAATACCTCTCGTAGCTTGTCTTCCTGGGCGCGTTTATACACCTCACTCATCTCAGTCGCATACACACCATTAGTCGCTTCGCTGGAATTCACATCCACGAACTTAGCTCCTAAACTTTCAACCTGCTCCTTCGCATCGGCTCTAACATCGAAGGCACTTACGATCGCTCCCAGCCTCCTAGCAGTTGCTATTGCCTGCAGGCCAGCGACTCCAGCACCAACTACAAGTATCTTGGCTGCCGGTATAGTGCCAGCAGATGTTATCAGTAGCGGCAACCCTCTATCGAAATAGTGAGCCGCTTCGATGACGGCCTTGTACCCAGCGAGACACGCCTGAGATGACAGGATGTCCATGTACTGAGCCCTCGTGGTTCTAGGAATGAACTCCAATGCAAACGTCGTAATCCCATGCTTCAAAAATAACTTGATGTTATTTGGGTTAGCATGCGGCTCCTGTGTGGATATTACGATAGTCCCCTTAGAGAGCTGCTTCACCATCTTCTCATCGAGTGGATTGATGGAAATTACGATATCGGCACCAGCTACGCCTTTCTCAGTTGAGACCACAGCGCCAGCTGCTTCATAGGAAGAATCGGAATACCCAGCCTCCTCTCCTGCTCCGCTTTCAATAACAACTGAGCCGCCAGAGTCTACGTACTTCTTCGCGGCTTCAGGAGTTACCGCTACCCTGCGATCTCCATTTTCCTTAGCTACAAAAATGACCAACTTTTCATTGCGGCTCAATAAGGGCTATGCGGGTTGTTATACCACGCATCAGGACACTCTTTCAAGATCTGGGAGGTTGTGTAGGACAGGGCTGGCCGGGTGCGCTGTAGAGCCCTCTACAAATTCGCCCATGCCTCAAAAAATGAGAGCTTCCGTTAACTACTTTTTAACCCTTCCACCTGTATCATATACAATACCAAATCTCATAAATAACAAGATAGATACGATATGTTTATGACGCCAGGCTACGTGAAATTATAGGGATCAACATCGATGGTTAGCTTGATATCTCTTGGGGGGTTGATGTTGCCTAGCCACTCCTTAAGGTACTCGTGAAGCTGGTTTTTTGATACCACTATGATCCTCTGTCTGTATCTTGAGCGCACCCTGTATATAGCGGGTTGGATAGGCCCTAGGACTTTTGTATGAGGTATCCTTGGGGCGCTACTAACCAATCTGTTAGCGAAGGCCGTGGCTTTCTTTTCAGACATGGAAGATATTACTATGCTTGCCACCTTGCCGAACGGTGGCATATCCATGGCCTGCCGATTGCAAATCTCCATGTCATACAGCTTTTCAAAATCGTTACATTTTATCAGTTGCATGAGTTCGTCGTCTGGGTTGTACGTTTGTATAACGACCTCTGAACGCTCCATGTTCACCCGGCCTGCCCTCCCTGAAACCTGCTGAATCATCTGGAATGCACGCTCAGTAGCTCTGAAGTCATCTCCATACAGCATTGAATCTGCACACGCTACAATGACCAGGCTTAAATTATCGAAGTTATGTCCCTTCGCCACAAGCTGTGTTCCTAGGATTATATTCACCTCGTTGTTCTTAATCCTCTCGATCGCGTTGGAGATTTTGTTCGGGGTATCGATGGTGTCGCTTGAGAGTACCAATATGCTGGCTCCCTCGAAAAGCTCTTCGCACTCATGAAAGACCTTTTCAATTCCTGTGCCGGCGCCGATTAAAGTCTCCTTCCCGCACTCGGCGCAGCAACTCACAGGGGCGATTTTGCGACCGCAGTAATGGCAGATAAATTCACCGGTGCTCTGGTGGTAGCAGAGCCACGCCGAGCATGTAGTGCACGTTATCTTCCATCCACAAGATCTGCATAGAACCCTCGGTGTGTGCCCACGTCGGTTCACGAACACGAGAGCTTGCTTGTTGGATGCGAGGCATTCGTTAATCTTCTCGATAGAGTACGAGCTCAGGCTGCGGTATGATTTCTCGCTCCTCAGGTCGTCTATGGTAATCTCAGGAAGCGCCGCTCCCCGGTATCTAGATGGTAAATTGACATACTCGTACTTCCCGCCTTTGGCATTGTTATAAGATTCAATTGATGGGGTAGCGGAAGAGAGGATCACTGGAATTTCAAGACGGTAGCCGAGGTAGATCGCCATATCCCTCGCATTGTAGATATGGCCCTCATCCTGTTTAAATGATACATCATGCTCCTCATCTACCACTATCGCCGCGAGGTTACGGAATGGAATGAACACAGCGGACCTCGCTCCGATCACTACCATGCTTTCTCCATGTATCGCCTTCCTCCATATTTCTAACTTCTTTACCTTCGATATCGAGTTATGCCAGATAAAGACATCTACCTCCAACCTGGCGGCCACCTTCTGAGCTAGCTCTCTTGATAGAGCTATTTCCGGCACCATGATTAAGATCTGCCTATCGAGCATATCCTTCAAGAACTCTAGGAATACCTCGGTTTTCCCGGAGCCCGTGAGGCCGTGGAGTAAGCTAACTCTAAACGTGTCTTTGAATTTTTTGAGTGCCATGACGGCGTCGGTTTGCTCACTGTTTAATTCTACTTTTTGTGGTTTGCAGGTCTGATGGCCTCTCCCATTTTTCTCCGCCGACAGTATTAGGTCAACAGCAAATGGGATGATGGATTTGAAAACTGAACCAAGCCTCGAGAAGTAGTACTCCGTGATGAACTGCGCAAGCTCGACATATTCCTTTAGGATGCCGTATGGGAGTATGGAGTCGATCCTCTTGATTTTCCCCTTGAAATTGTCATGCCCATTGTCATCAACTCCTACGATTATCCCGACTATGCAGCTGTTCCTAAAGTCGACGATTACGAGCTGCCCGATTGGTAGTACGTCATCATGGGAGTATGAGTACGATCCATTGAGATCCCTTAGGACGGCGACGCTGTATATGTGCATTTCAACATATTTTCAAGTGACTAAAATCTCAGCTGCAAGCTTCGTTGGGGGAGCATTGATTGTGAATGTCATACTCATCTTGAGTCGCTGGGCACACTTGTCGAATGCTATGTTATCTATCTCAACATTCAGTAGCCTTGGGTCAAACGCGAGGATCGCTCTTCGGCAGTGAGCCTTGAAATTATCAAGATCTCCAGAGGATATACCAATCGATTGAATATCCCGCACACCATATGAAAATGGAGAATTGTAGATATCCTTGGCCGTATGGCTTCCAGGAATCGCAAGCTTAGCCGATAGCACATTTCCAACCTCCTCCACTATCGACTGCAACAGCTCATCAGTTGACTCGATGTACGCCGAGCGCCTGTTGAACTTCGACAAAAATGGAGCATCAACTTTGCAGCTCATCCTTAGGCCTTTTCATATAAAAGTTCACGATATACGCTAGGCTGATGAACCAGAGAAGGAACGCTGAAAGCGCACAACTCCACAGTGTCGAGGATATCCCGAAGATCCTCCAGTTCACCCTATCGCAATACGCCTTCGTGTCAGTAGCCTCCTCGCTTGGTGCATCGAAAGCGGTATCAATGGTTGGTAGCTTGGCGGTGCAGCTCTGAGGCCCTCCCCACCAGTGGCTCTCAACTCCAAGATGGTAAATCCCGAAAGCAAATGTGCAGAACACTAGCACTGGTAGCAGGTTGCGAACCCTGCTTATTTTCAACGAAGCTGCTGCGGATATAGCGATGCCTAGGTACAGATACCGCGAGATAAGACACAGCTGACATGGCTTCACATCCTTGAAAAGCTCGGCACATACTGATGATAGAAAAAGCACCAGAGCTACGCAGAGAGCAATCACATGGGCAGATTTCAATTTTAACAACATACAAGTAGGCCCCAATACCCAACTACTCCATTATACGAAAGACAGCTCACCAGATGGAAGCAAAAATCTTAAGATAGACTTCCTGCTATCAGGCCTAGAATTGAAGGTAGTCTGATGGGAGGATGCTCAATTTTTGAGAACTGAAGGTGTGGCCTCTCTAACGGGCACGGTTTCAATACCACAAAAAACCAATGGAGACCCGATAAACCCAGGTCTCCATTGGTTTGGTGGTCGTGGGGTGGTCGCTATGCGTTGAGTGCATCCTCTAGTGCGTCAAGTTGACCTAAGACCTGTGACTCTAGTTGCGGGTTAGCGAAGAACAACGCCAAGTGGACCGCCATCGTTTGCTTTGCTGTGTTCGCTTCGCCTTCGGCGAGGGCTTCCACTCTCGATGCTAGCGCTCGCATCCGTGGTAGTAGCTGCGAGCCTCTAAACAGCAGTATCTCAGCATCCGCATTCTGCATTTCTGCAGCAGCTTTGGCTTTGCCATCCGCTATTATCTGCTCGTGAACTGCAATTTGGAAGGCGATGTCCTGCAATGTGTCGGGGATCTCAGCAATTTTGTTTGGCCACGCCCCATGCAGCGGCATCGCTATGCCGGTCTGGTACGGGAAAGTGGCGACTCCGAGCGCCCGGAGTGTGACCCTTTGTACAGGCTGGGGCTGTTCCAACAGGTGTGTTGCGATTGTACGTGCCCACAGTGCGTTCAGTGCAGTGTTTTTAGGCTGGTCATCTTGCTCTTTCTGTGCCTGCGCGAGCCTCGCGTTTAGTTGTTCTCCTTCCCCTCCTGTCTCTCCTAGTATCTCTTCGGCTTGTTGTCTGGCTTGGTCTTCGTTCACAATGGATGTGACGTTCGCTCTGAAGTATTCCACGCTGGACTCATACTCCGCCTGGAGTATGCTCTGAGCCGCATTCGCAGCTGTTGTGATTGCTATGGCTAGGCATAGTGCTTTCATGATTCTCATTTTGTTACCTCTTTTTCTGATTAACGGTATTTCACTTGGTACGTGTTGTACATCAAAGTTATGCATCCGTCAATGTATAATTTTGGAAAAGTGGAAGTTATCTAGCTCGCCAGGAGGAGGCCTAATCAACCACCAGCGATCTGTGGGCGTTGATAACATGCTTAACGTACTTCGATTCCAGGACATCCTCCTCTGAGCATTCGTAGATATTTTTGGCGATCTGTAAGATGGCAAATTGCAGCCCCTTGGGGACATCCTTTGAGTTACCGACCATTCCAGCGGAGTATTGTATCTCCAGTGGACACGCCAGCCAATTCGTGATTAGCGTAGTTGTATCATAACTCGTTTCCACTGAGAATTTAACATCCTTATCATTTTTAGGATGTTGCAGTTTTCGAGCCGATATAATCTCGCGAACCTCCCTAACCGGGAGCACGATGCGCCATGGCGAAACGAATTTCCCACAGTTGCAAATGTATCGGTATTTCTTTTTCAGTATCGGTTTCTCGATGCTGTTCTCCAGAATCTCGGTTGCCATATTGATGATTGAATTTAGATACTCATCTTCGTGGGTATGTTCGATTCTAAGATGGGCCTTCAGTATATTAAGATCTAAGGCCTGTTTTTTGGATTGTTCGATTATTATGTTCATTTTAAATTTCCTTTCTAAATTAATGGTTATAGGTTTAAAAGTTGTTTTTTAGGTTAGTTTGGTTGGGGTGAGTAGCGTAAAATCTGCCTTGAAACAATCACGGCGATTCGCCATAATCTCAGATGTTCTCTCAAGCTAAGGCTCACATGCCGTACTTCATATTTGTGACCGGCGGGGTCATGTCATCCCTCGGAAAGGGGATTGCTGCCTCGAGTATAGGGGCCCTCTTACAAGCCCGCGGATTCTCCATAAGGATGAAGAAACTGGATCCGTATATCAACGTCGATCCTGGGACCATGAGTCCCTTCAAACACGGAGAGGTCTTCGTTATGGAAGACGGCTGCGAGGCAGACCTCGACTTCGGTCACTACGAACGCTTTACAGGCATTACGTGCTCCGCGAGTGATTCCATGACAACCGGCAAAATATATGAGACGGTTCTCAATAAGGAGAGACGCGGAGATTACCTGGGGTCTGATATTCAGGTTATCCCACACATAACGACTGAGATAAAGAATTTCATTACCGCAGGCCACGAAGCCGTTGATTTCACTATCTGCGAAATCGGAGGAACGGTTGGAGATATTGAAGGTCTCCCATACATAGAGGCTTTAAGACAGCTATCGATAGAACTAGGAAAATCTAGGACTATCTGTGTCCACCTCACATTCCTCCCATTCGTTAAGACGGCTGGAGAACTTAAGACTAAGCCAACCCAGCATTCTGTGAAGCTTTTGCAAAGCATGGGAGTCCAACCGGATATCCTGATGTGCCGCAGTGAGTGCGAGCTTCCCGATGAAATCAAAGATAAATTATCGATGTTTTGCAATATCGAGAAGCCTAATGTTATAACCGCTCTCGATGCAGACAGCATATATCTCATTCCAGAGCAACACCACATAGCCGGTCTCGACAGACAGATCTGTACCCACTTCGGGCTTCGATGCGACGATGAGGATAAGGTTGATAATCTCGTGAAGACCACATGGGGCTCTCTAAAGAAATCCATCACAAATCCAAAATCATCAGTCAGGATCGCTGTCGTTGGCAAATACACGAAATTGAAAGACGCATACATCTCATTGACACAGGCGTTAATCCACGGCGGTATCGCCAACGATGCGAAAGTCGAAATTGACTGGCTCGACTCGGAGTGGCCGGCAGATGAGCTCCTAAGCTCCCTTAGCAAAGTGTCTGGAATTTTGGTTCCAGGCGGGTTCAGTTCTCGTGGTACAGCAGGCAAGATGCTTGCCATCAAATACGCACGAGAGAATAACGTTACGTTCCTCGGGATATGCCTCGGCTTGCAACTCGCTGTAATTGAAGCATGTCGCAATGTCCTCGGAATCGAAACTGCAACTAGCAGGGAATTCAGCGAGGAAGGCACTCTCGTAGTTGACTTCATGGAGTGGTGGAGCTCAGGAGCATCTATAGAACTCAGAACTATGGACGGCGATAAAGGTGGAACTATGCGCCTTGGCAGCTACCGCTGTCATATAACAGAGGGATCATTAGCTCATAAGATTTATGAAGCTACAACTACCTCGGAACGCCACAGACACCGCTATGAAATTAATCTCAAAGAATATCGCGATCTTTTCGATAGGGCTGGATTTGCCGTTTCTGGCATATCAGCCGATGGCCTGCTTCCGGAAATCATGGAACTAAAAGATCACCATTTTTTCGTTGGAACCCAGGCGCATCCGGAGTTCAAATCAACTCCATTCGCACCACATCCGTTGTTTAAGGCTTTTATCAAGGCGGCCGCCACTAATAACCAACCCAAACTAACTTAGAGCTTTCTCAGCTCTATAGAAATGCTATCCCCTCAATTTCAAGGTGTCAAATTATTTTTACGCCCATGTGAAAAAATAATTTTCTCCGTTAACTATTTTTTAACCTTTCACATGCTAACCTACCTATAGAATCTTTATCCTCAAGGGGAGGAATCCTAATGAAAAGCAAATTGGTAGGTTTAACGGTAGCGCTATGTGTTATAGGCATAGCAGAGGTGTATGGAAGTGGTGGAGTTCTAGAGAGAGAGAGGATGAAACTCCTGTAGTTGAGAGAGATCTGGTTCCAGCTAGGACGCTGTTTCAGGAAAATAGAATACTAAAAAGCAAGGTTGAAACCCTTGAGCAGAGGATTGGCACACTCGAGCTCCTACTGGGAACCCCGCCTGTTGCAGCAAGTGGGACGGGAGACAAGGCAGTGAAAGCCCAAGCTCCAACAGGAATATTCCTTTTCACCCATCAGCAATTTCTGATTAATGGAGCGATGCAGCTAGCCGATAGTATATGTGGCCATGCGTGGCTCCCAGCATACATAAAAACCACCGTGTGGCAGACTATCCAGCAACAGCTTGATGAAGCCGATGGCTATACTACAATACAACAGATCAGAATGAGATGGCGGTGGCAGGGGCTTAACGCGAACGCAACCACGGGACAACAATGTGCATACGCTATTTCTGGTACATTGCAGGAAGGGCCCAAATGGCTCTGTGCGGCCCATACCCAGAAGACCGGTGGTTGCTCAATCCTAGGATACCCAGATAATGGCGAAGAAGCAGAGTTACTTGCGGATGACGAAGATGGAACTGTTAGTAGCACCGATTCATTCGCCACGCAGATAAGCATATCGGAATCAACGTACACGAAGCGACTCATCCTAGGAACAGTTTACGCACTTGGTATATCACGCCCTGTTATTACAAATACTGCAGCAGTTGATGCCTATAATGCCACGCTGATGCTCCGAGGAACGGGACTAGAGGCTATGGAAATCACACCAATGGTTAAACAGAAGCTCGGTATCATGAAGCCCATCTATCAGGCAGTGTTCGATACCATCATCGAGGAATACAATCAGCTCGCATATGTCATGTACCGAAGGGCGCTCAACGATACTGATATAGACGGCTGGATCCCACCGCTTACTTGAGCCCTCGCAGAAACCCCGGCCTAACCACAGCACCATGGAGGGGGATGAGATACTCAGGTGTTCTCCTCCTCCTCATTTAAGAATTGATTTACGCATGGGGAGTATGGTAGCGTACGATGATGGTGCTGGCCTGCTGGGTTAGTTCAGCGCGTGGTTTCTCGGTTCTCGTTCTAAGTGTCATTTTTTAAGAAGCTTAAGTCTGCGATTTCTGGGTTTGTTAGCCGCGACAAGACGGTGCATGTCGGGGATCGTGATCTGGAAGACCTTCTGATAGAGGCCGATTTTGGCTACACGTTATCATCCAAAATTGCAAGCGAGATAGGACGTAGCGATGACGTTATTACTGCCCTCAAGGAGAAGCTCGAATCCATCTTAGCACCTCTAATGAAGGAGCTGGAAGTAGACTCTTCTAAGAAGCCGTACGTCATAGTATTATCGGGCGTAAATGGGAGTGGGAAGACGACGACTGTAGCGAAGCTTGCATTCGCACTGAAGGCCAGAGGCTACTCTGTTAGCATTGCTGCCTGTGACACTTTTCGAGCGGCTGCCGTTGATCAGCTCTCGGTGTGGGCAACGAAGGTTGGATGCGAAATCTTCAAAGCCGAAACGCCGAAGGACCCAGCCAGTGTTGCATTTGACGCACTGCGTTCCATCAAGAGCGATGTGCTGATTATCGATACTGCTGGCAGGCTACATAATAATCCGGACCTCATGAATGAGCTTGCGAAGCTCTATAGGGTGATCGCTAAGTTTGATGCAGCGGCACCGCATATGAACCTTCTAGTACTTGACGCTACCACTGGCCAAAACGTCATTGAGCAAGTGAAGGAGTTCGGAAGGATCCATCCAATTTCAGGAGTGATCATAAGTAAGATTGATGGTGGAGCAAAGGGGGGAGCAATTGTTAGGGTAGCGAGCGAGTTCAATATTCCGGTATTGGGTGTTGGGACCGGTGAGCATGAAGGCGATTTTGAGGCGTTTTCAGTAGATAAGTTTTTGCTGGATTTAGTGGAGTAGATATGACGTGTGGATGTTGTGGAAATGCAGCGAGTAGGAGTGCATGGTTATACATGCTCGCCGTTGTGCTCGGAGTTTGCTGTGGGATTTCTGATGTTGAGTTTCTGACGCAAGCCGGCTCTCTGGCATCGGAAATCTTTATCAGGATTTTCAAGTGCATCAGTTTGCCGGTGATTTCGCTCTCAGTGATAGTTTCGCTTTCCAGCTACGACTCTGATAGGTCCATGGTGAGCGTCTGGAAGAAGACGTTATTCTACACCGTTTCTACGACGATCATAGCCGCTTCACTCAGCGCTGTGCTATACGTCATTTTGGCTCCATCGAATGTGGCACTTCTTTCGAATCCGCCTGGAGACGCTAAGCCAATCAGCACCAACTATCTGAAATACTTCCTGGACGTCGTTCCAGATGGCATCCTGAATTCATTCGTGGAGCACAAGGTGTTGAGTGTCCTACTGATAAGCGTGATACTGGGAATCGCAATCAGATTCATCAAGGAGGAGGAGGCTAAGAGCTCGGTTGTATCTTTCTTCAAAGGCATTCACAGCGTGTTTTTTACGATCACAAGATTGGTGGTAAAAATCCTACCTATCGGCCTGTTTGGGTTCATCGCTGTTAGCGTTAAGGAATTACGAAGCGGTGTGGATCTAGCCGGAATGGGGAAGTACTTCGTCGTCATCATAGCAGCCAACATTGTGCAAGGGGCTGTCATTTTGCCGCTTCTCCTCGCCATCAGAAAAGTTAATCCTATCAAGACATTTAAGGCTATGACACCAGCTCTGTCAGTAGCATTCTTCTCGAAGTCATCATCCGCTACCCTGCCAATTACAATCGATACTATGGAGTCGAAACTCAAAGTCGATACCAAAATCAGTAGGTTCACGCTGCCGCTGTGTACGACCATTAACATGAACGGCTGCGCGGCATTCATATTCACGACTGTCATATACATCATGCAGAATAACGGAATCGAGATCACGGCATTCACGATACTGACGTGGATATTCATCGCTACCCTTGCGGCGATCGGAAACGCTGGAGTCCCAATGGGATGCTTCTTCCTGAGTGCCAGCCTCCTTTCCTCAATGGATATCCCGATGCCGCTGATGGGAGTAATCCTGCCATTCTATGGAGTTATAGACATGATCGAAACGGCACTCAATGTGTGGTCAGACTCATGCGTAACAGCAATCGTTGATCATGAATTCAAAGATCCGGAAACAGCTGGAACGTGAAGGGTAGTAAGCCAGCCTATATATTTGCTTCGTCGATCCGATGCTCGAGTTACTCAGCTGGTTCTCCTAGCAATAACTCTGATTCTGTAGGCTATGCGGGAGTTGGCGGGAAATTTGCCGAAAATTTATTTTCCAAAATTAACGGTTTTTTAACTTTTTTGTGCTACCCTAAGGGCCATCCCTAACCCCCGCCCGCCTCTGTGGGGGACCGTCTCTCTCACCACTCGCGCCTATGCAACGGCATAGCCTTAGCATATCATAAAAAGATTGAAAAAACGTTAACGCGTGAAGGGGCAAGCGAAATATGCTGTGGA
>JAIRZU010000004.1 GCA_031267075.1 Holosporales bacterium | reverse complement strand
CAAGCTGCGAGACATGCTATCGCTGCTGTCTCAGACCTCAATATATTTTCGGATAGCGTAACGGCAGTTGTATTGGCCAGCAGCAGAGCTTTCTCATCATCTGAAAACCCACCTTCTGGACCAATAATGAATCCGCAACTGCCAGTGAGATCTGTATCCATTATCGGCGTCACCTTACTTATATCGTGAGTCCGCTCAACCGCCGATATCCATTTGAACTCTCCTGGTTGGGCGCGGATGAATCTTGTGAGCTCCTGAATATCATGTATCTTTGGAATGTGAAATCTCTCGGACTGCTCTGTGGCGCCGATAGCAACCATAGTCAATTTCTCCACGTTAATATTGCCCATCGAGTATCTGCTGGTGAGTGGGAAGAAATCGGTAGCCCCGAGCTCCGTGCCCTTTTCAACAATCAGCCGCATCGCATCATGCTTTATCAAACAGAATGCAACTGCCACTCGCCTGCTTAGCACCGGGGCCTGCCTGATGAAAGAGCGTCGCATTGCCGTAACAGTGGCCCTAGTTATTGATGTTATGTAGCATAGCCACTCTCCATCTTTTGCATTGAACGCAACGAACTCAGCACCGCACTTCATCCTCAGAACCGATATGAGGTGATGAGCTCCAGATGATGGGACTCTAAACTCCTCATCCTCAAGATCTTCCGTGTATACCCTCGGAATGTGCTTCAAATTATTTGCTTCTCGCTACTGGATTTTCCTTCACGAACAGGGCGGCTACGACTGAAACGACCAGGGCAGCTATGAAAAACAAAAATGAGCTGCGGAACATGTCGACGGTATATAAAGGCGTTCCATCCGAGTTGGTTGCTCCGTTTCTGGAGAAGTCCAAGAGCCTCCCGAGAAGTGGCTGGAATATGAGTGCACTCGACATCAACACTGAATTCAGGAATCCGGATGATGTTCCGCCGAATCCAGCCGGTACGCATTTGTGTATCATCGCGAAGGCAACGGTATCAGTTCCAGCCCCGATCCCGCCTAGGAACAATAGCGTTAGGCATGTGTAGAATCCGATTGAGTCGTTGTTCAATGCAACCCAAAACAGGAATATCGTTGAGGCTGTGAACCACACTATCGTCTTCTTGTAGCTGTTGATTTTCTCGGCAACCCATGCTCCAATGAGCCCTCCAAGACCGAAGCCAACCAGGATGAAGATAGGGGCGATGGCTGCCTGCTCCGTTGAGATAGAAAATCTTCGCTCGGCAAATGGAACTATCCAAAGTTCGGCTAGAGCTCCAAGCGGGAGGTATGACAGCGCTCCGTACAGTCCTAAGATCCATGCTTGTGGGTTCTTTACGAGCAGCTTTATCCCCTCGACTACACTGCGCTTATCCGTGGGTTCTGCGGTATCGTCTTCTGTATCGCGCCTCATGTATAGCATTGCGATCGCCGCTATGATAATGCCAACGACGGCTAACCCATAAGTGGTGTACCGCCAGCCGATTGCAGTGACCATGCATGCGGTTGGAGCGGCTCCTACGATGCCACCGAAGCACCCCATGAACATTGCTATTCCGAATAGCATCGAGTGTTTTGAAACTGGGAATAGGTCGGTGATTACCTTCCCGCAGCATAGGAAACCAGCAGCGGAAGCGAGCCCGATAATGAGTCTACTAACTTTGAGCTGCGTAACTGAATCTGCGAGCCCGAACATGAATGCCCCGAGAGTGAGCAGAACGCCGCTTACTATGACCATCGTTCTAGAGCCTACCTTGTCGATGATGACGCCGCAAGGAATCTGCATTAGGACGTACGGCAAATACGTCATGGAAACTATGGCGCCGAACGTGGAGGCCGTGATGTTAAACTCCCCCATGAGATTGTTGGCGAGGACGCTTGGCTCCATCCTGATAACGTATACATACAGGTAGAACGCCCAACAGATGAACAGCGCCATGAATGCCGACTTTTTGCTATTGCTAGTCACGGATGATCACGCAGCCTAAACTAAGTACAAACATCGTATCACGCACTATCTCAGCACGCTAGCGAAAAAGCTTAAGGATGAGGAGGGGGCACTATATCTTCCCTCCGAAGTATTTCTTAAGAAAATCTCTTCTGTTAACTCTTTAGCAACCTTTTCCAGATAATATACTTATGTAAATATCTTGTATTTAATGTGAAAAAACATGAAAAGCAAACTAATCGGATTAACTATAGCACTATGTGTCATAGGAGGAGCAAATGTATATGGAAGTGAGGAAGGCTCAGAGAGGAGACCGAGGGACGAGGTGAATGAGGTAGCGTCGGTCGAAGTTCAACAAGATCGAAGCGCGCCACTGGGAGGGGGAGTGTATAGAAGCGTGGAAGGTCTAGAGGAATGGCAGAAGGCTGAACTGGAACAGGCACAACTGGATGAGATTGGGCTGGCCACAATTCAAGAGCTAGGCTCCCAACTTGAATTGGTAGTATTTGGAAGTGAGGAAGATCTACAGGAATGGCAGAAGGCTGAACTGGAACAGGCACAACTGGATGAGATTGGGCTGGCCACAGTTCAAGATCGAGGCGCACCACTGGGAGGGGGAGTGTATAGAAGCGGGGAAGATCTAGAAGAATGGCAGAAGGCTGAACTTGGACGCTGTTCCAAGGAGTGGTGGACCGCAATTAGCAAGTTCAACGAAGGACAGAAAGAAGAAGTAGCTAGGTCACAGTGGTTAATACAAGATATCGTGAATTTGAGGAGTGATGCGACTGAGGCGGACATACACGAAGCATATTGTTTATTCCTCGACCAGAGAAAGCAACACCTAGTGCTCTTCGGAAGAGAGGCTATCTGGTATAGCGCCGTGCAGACACTGGATCCGGGAGTGTCGGAAAGGATACAAGCGCTACTAGTTGCGGGAGCTCCCATAGATGAGGAGAAGCAACGCATGAAGCTGGGGAGGACGCGAAAGCGAGACCTGGATATACCTCAAGTGTCAGTTTGCCCAGGATGGAGCTAGGTTGAGTAGAAAAAGCAATCTGTGAGAGGTTGGGGTTGCAGTCTCATCCAGGCTGTCACTCACTAACGATTTTGCTTGCAATTGACGGCGGCAATGCCCATTATACCATGGTGTTATGGGCGCCGTAATTATGTAAGACTAAGATGCTGAGTGTAGAAACTGTGACCATCTTCATCCTTGCGTGTTTCGTCGGGTACTACGTCGTCTTGAAGGTTACGCCTGCGCTGCATGCCCCACTCATGTCGGTGACAAACGCCATATCCAGCGTTATCATTGTTGTAGCGCTGGATGCTGCGTTCATCGGAATAACCACAACTGACGGAGGCAGAGCGTCGGTGTGGTTCGGGGCAGCATCTGTGTTTCTAACCGCGATAAATATCGTTGGCGGATTCCTACTGACCAGAAGAATGCTGGCGATGTTTGCGGCGAAGAAGAAGGGGGTGAAGCGAGGATGATGCAGACGTACTCATTCTGCTTCCAGCTATTACCGGTCGTAGCGAGCATCCTGTTTATCCTCACGCTCCGCGGCCTATCTACACCGTCCACATCTGATAGAGGAAATCTATATGGGATGCTCGGCATGGCCATAGCTATCTTCTACCCATTTCTGCAGGTGATGGATTTCTCCAGTCCCTCAGATACGACCACGCTTCCAATACTCATTCCAGTAGTCGCGATGCTTCTGGGGGGAGCGATCGGATTCTATATCGCGAAGAAAATTTACATGACGGCGTTACCACAATTGGTTGCTGCCTTCCACAGTCTCGTCGGATTAGCGGCTATCTTCGTTGCTTGCGCCGTGCTTACTGCTCCGCAGGCTTTCGGTATTATTGACGATGGTACCTCCAGCATCAGGATTGCGAACGCTATCGAGATGTCGGTCGGTGCCGCGATTGGGGCTGTGACATTTACCGGCTCCGTCGTTGCATTTGGGAAACTGCATGGGCTCATATCTGGAAAGCGGCAGCAGTACAGTGGGCAGCACAAGGTCAACCTAATCACAGCCACCATAACGATTGCGGCTATCACTGCGTTCGTGATCAACCAGGCACCGTGGCTGTTCGTTGTCGTAATACTGATGTCGCTGCTAATCGGGATATTGCTGATAATGCCGATCGGGGGAGCCGACATGCCAGTCGTAGTATCGATGCTCAACTCATACTCTGGATGGGCGGCTACCGGCATCGGATTCACCCTCGGGAATGACCTGCTCATCATAGTCGGAGCGCTGGTTGGGACATCCGGCGCCATCCTCAGCAGCATAATGTGTAAGGGGATGAACAGGTCGCTGGTTAATGTGATCTTCGGCGGGATAGGCGGAGGAGGTGCCCAGGCTTCAGAAACCACACAATCCTCTAGTGATGGGAAAAACGTGAAGCTGTGTAGCCCGGAGGATGCTGCGTTTATAATGCAAAATGCCGGATCTGTCATTGTCGTACCTGGCTACGGAATGGCTGTCGCCCAGGCACAGCACGCCATTAAGGAGTTAGCAGATATGCTCAAGCTCGATGGCATAACGGTTAAGTACGCGATCCACCCGGTGGCAGGCAGAATGCCTGGCCACATGAATGTTTTGCTGGCCGAGTCGAATATCCCCTACGATGACGTCTTCGAGCTAGACCACATAAACCATGAGTTCAGCTCCACGGACGTAGCCATCGTCGTCGGGGCAAACGACATCACGAATCCAGCGGCGAAGACTGATCCGACTTCGCCGATATTTGGGATGCCTGTGCTTGACGTGGAGAAGGCGAAGACCGTCCTGTTCGTGAAGAGGTCCCTCGGCTCTGGGTATGCCGGAATCGACAACTCCCTCTTCTACCAGGCAAACACCATGATGATCCTAGGCGACGCAAAGAAGGTAATCGAAGGCATCCTAAGAGCCATGAAGGAGCAAGCGCACTAGAGGGGGGGGAGTTTGGGCTTTACTTCCTCTAATGTGGTGGGAGTTCCTTTCAGCTTCGCAGATATCGGATCCAGACTGGCTTGTGACCACCTGAGGTTAGAAGGTCTGGATTGCTTATCGCTACGTTGCGCATAATAAACATGTATAGAGCATCACCCTGACTGGCTTCCCAGAATGCGCGGTCTAGCTTTGTACCAGCACCGCCGATGCGATTGGTGAAGGTGGGGAGGCTGTTGTATCGCAGTATAGTGAACTCCATCAGATTGGGGGAGATAAGGGTTTCTTCCATCTCGGTGATTCTCCGCGCAAGTTCGGCATCGTTATCGTCATCCTCCATCTGAACTGACGCTACAGCTTCGCTGTCGACATCATCAACTTGATAGCTAGTTTCATACCCTGGTGCTTTGTTTACGCACCATCCTGAGGTGCGTTCGCCGGTGGACGTCTCCCACTGTACAAGATAGCATGGTCTCGCCATCTCGACATCTGTCTTCTTAGTCCACGAACCTAGCGCTTCCCCGAGACGGTGGCCCATCCATTGCGTTCTGAGTATCGTGGTCACTGCAGCTATGAGTAGGCGGCTGTATTCCTGAGCCCATGCTGCTCCTTGTAGTATCCCATCTACCTGTTCAATCGCCTTAGATCTCAATATCACTTCTCTCATCTGGCTGTACAAACCTGCCCCTACGGTCGGAGAGGGCCCATACACTGGTGGGGTTCCTATGGCACTGTCGATCTTCTGATATAGACCAGTTGCTGGCACATTTGTTTGTGGATTCCCGCTATCTCCGACCATATTCTTCGTGGCTCTTACCTCGGCCCATATACCTCCTATTCCGCCATCCCCTAGTCTATTTTGTAATGTTTTAACGTCAGCCCATATACCTCCTGCTCCGTTATCCCCCATCCTTGATAGTATGGTTCCAACATCGCCCCAAAGTCCTCCCACTCTGTTCTCTCCCATCCTTGATATTATGGTGTGCAGTCGGCCATATACTCCAGAGCTAGTTGATCCATTCACACCTGACCACTGCCCCAGCCTATCTTGTAATACATATATCTGTGTTTGCAATCCAGTGCTATCCCTACCATCCTCACCTAGCCACTGCCCCAAACTGTCTTTTATCTCCTTAGCTTCTTGATATAGTCCGGCTGTAGGTGCTGGGGTTCCTACCGCCTTAAGTAATGAATCTATCTCCTTCTTCAGGCTCTCTACCTCATCGTCTCCATTTCCATCTATTGAAGCCCGCATCGCGTCTACTTTACTGTGTAGTCCGGTATCCTCCGAATCTAGAGTTACTTGGAGCTCCTGTAATTTCTGCTGTGTTTCGTCGATGGATTGCTGGAGGTAGTCGATTGCTTCAAACACCGTAGCCCTACTCGGACGAGTGGCCTCTCCAGTTCTCTCAACTACAGGACTCTTAACCTCTCTCTCTCTCTAGAACTCCAGGCCTCACAGGCTATTAGTCCTAGAATGAGTGTTGATGTTACAAGTTTGCTTTTCATGTGTTTCCTCCCCTTAGAGGATAAAGATTTCTATAAGTAGGTTAGCATGCGAAAGGTTAAAAAATAGTTAACGGATGAAATTATTTTTGAGAAAGATACGACATGATCTTTGCAATTTTCTACAAATTTTCATTAAATGCATCGCGATTGCGGTGATATGAGATATAATGTTGCAAACGATATGAATTAGCTGGTTCCGTTATATGGCAAAGAAAAATCATTACCTCACTGATGAGCAGTTGGAGTACTTTATGGGGAGGCTACTGAATTGGAAAGCTGAGCTACTAAGGGGTAGTGAGGAAGTTAGAACCGTACTGGAGGAGAAGAATTTTGAAGCGGATCCAGTTGATTCCGCCAGCAATATCACCAACCAGGCCCTGGAGTTACGTACCAAAGATCGAGCAAGAAAGCTGATAAAGAAAATAGATAAGGCGATCTCTAGAATCGACGATGGAACGTATGGGTATTGCGAAGAGACAGGAGAGCCTATAGGATTGAAGCGGCTGGAGGCTAGACCGATTGCTACCCTATGTATAGAGGCCCAGGAGAGGCATGAGAAAATGGAGCGAGATTACAGAGAGGACGCTCTCGAATAGCTCTTCTTCCATAAGCTTGATCTGAGATGAAGGAATGGAGAGAGATAGCGACGAGATACGCTAACCCTGCGAGTGCTTTTGGGGCAGCTGTTCAGATGTGTTGTTTAATGATATGGCTCCCCATCTCTTGACGACGCCCTCTAATGATTATCCTTGATGAAGGTCTAACGTGGCGGGTATGGCAAGAGCAAGAAACCATAGATGGACCAGCGCTACCTCTTAGATGGGGTGCTTAGAACAGCGCTATCGACGCAGCAAGAAGCTGATTACGGAGAGATATGAGGAGGTCTATTTTACGCCCATAGACAAGTCGTGGAGATTGTGGTACCATCATGGTACCTCCTGGTTGGATATCGCGAAGTTACTCTCAGTGCATGTTGTTTAAATCCTTCTCAGAGGACTCAGTTGTTATAGTCTACAAGACGTGGGCAGAGGCGAGGTATGCTGCGAGGATCATGGGACAAACCCAGGTGAATCACAGGGTCATTCCTCTCGGTTCATTTGGCTCAGGCATTTATGAGCGCGCCGTTTGCGACTACTCAGTTTTCGTAAATCGCGGGGCCGCACTGGCAGCCATCCTGCATACGCCGAAGAAGATAGTTATCACGACAGTTGAGGCTTTGAACCTCGCCGTCCCACCTGCTGAGTATTTTTTGGAGCACAACGTACTAGCGGTACACAGTATGCAGTCACAACAAGCACTGGTAACAGCACTAGGGGATTACGGATACATGAGAGGAGAGTCGGTAACTAGCCGCGGACAATACGCCGTGAGAGGTGGGATTGTTGACATCTATCCGCCTCTATCGCAAATGCCAGTAAGGGTGGATTTTTTAGGAGATGAGATTGATTTGATACGCAGCTTCGACACCGATACACAATTGTCTGGCACTAAGCTTGAATCCGTAGTGATTACGAAGTGTTCTGAAATCGTTTTAAACGGGAGGATGCGAAGCACGTTCTCCCGCAAGTATCGGGGAAATGATGCGAGACTGGCGGAGTGCGTTGAGAATGGAAATCTGTTCCCTGGGATAGAGTGGTATCTCTCCTGCTTCCACGAAGATGTAGCTAGCGTACTCAGCTACTTCAGTGATGATACCAAATTCATCTTCGACTTCGAAGTCGAGAAATTCAGTAGTATGTTTCTGGAAGAGCAGATGCGAAAAAGCCAGTACCCACCAGTTAGCGATATTTTCTTTGATAGCGTTTCGCGCGTGGCTACCGGCACGTACCAGGAAAGTGATCATGGAGTGAGGGGGAGGAAGTTTACTGTTGAGAGAGTAGACCCACTCACCGAACCCAATAGCTCACCGCAGCCTCAGTTGAGGAAGTATGATATCATGGTACGTAGTGATTTGCTGGAGCTAATAGGCAGCACCAACCCTAACAAAAAGACGGTGCTTTCCGTGGCTTCCACAGGCGCATACAATCTGCTAATGGAGCTACTCAATGGCTACGATGTCAAGGAGATCAGAAACTTCTTTGAAGCTGAACCTGGCAGAATCAACGTAATAATGTCAGATCTGAAATGTGGCTTTGTATCAGATGAGCTGATCATATACACAGAGACAGAGCTCTTCGGCCAACGCTTGAAGCTCGCAAAGAAGCGTAGCGTTGAAACGTACAGGGATTGCACCAAGCTAACTGTAGGCGATTATGTAGTCCACGAAATGCACGGCATCGCAGCGTTTGATGGGTTAATCCAATTCGACGTCTCTGGAGTCACTCATGAATTTATCAACCTGAGATACAACCACGGAGATAGGCTGTACGTTCCAATCGAGAACATCTCGGTGATCTCGCGGTACAGCGGTGGGGATGTTGCAGTGCAGCTAGACTCCCTCAAGGCCAACTCTTGGACTAGACGCAGAGATGGGGTACGAAAGAAGCTGATCGTCATTGCGAATGATCTACTAAAGACGGCGGCAGCCAGGAAATGCCACAAGCTACAACCTCTTGCAATACCAGATAACTTCGATAGGTTCTGCTCTGGGTTTGGGCATACAGAGACTGAAGATCAGATGGCAGCGATATCGGATGTTATGGGCGATCTCTTCGAGGACTACCCTATGGATCGACTCGTCTGCGGGGATGTTGGATTTGGGAAAACCGAGGTTGCGTTGCGGGCGGCATTCATAGCTGCCAGCTCCGGAAAGCAAGTAGTTCTGCTAACCCCAACGACCATCCTCGTCTCACAGCATTTCCAGACATTCCAGAAGAGATTTAATAGATTTGACATTGGTATATGCTCCCTTTCAAGGTTCATATCTCAAAGACAAATCAAGGAAAATATCTCGGGGATAGCCAGTGGAGATATCAAGATTATCATCGCCACCCATACTGTGCTGTCGCGGAAGATTACGTTCCACGATCTCGGATTGGTGATAGTGGATGAAGAGCAGCACTTCGGTGTGAAGCAGAAGGAGTTCATGAAGGAGATTAATCCTGGGGTTCACTACCTGACACTAAGCGCAACCCCCATTCCGCGAACATTGCAGCTGTCTGTATCTGGTGTGAAGGACTTAAGCATGATAACGACTCCACCCGTCAATCGCCTACCGGTCAAAACAATATGCTGCGACTTCGATAGGGAGTCGATCTCAGCCGCTATCGATATGGAGATAAAAGCTGGAGGCCAGGTGTTCTTTGTCACTCCAAGAATCGAGTATCTAGGTGAAATTCACTCGCTCGTAACGAATCTGTTTCCGAACCTGAGAGTGGTATCAATTCACGGGAAGAGCCAATGCCTAGATCAAACCGTGATGGATTTCTGTGATCATAAGATTGACATTATGGTCACAACGAATATCATAGATTCAGGGATCGATATTCCGAATGCCAACACGATCCTTATCCATAGGTTTGATCTGTTCGGTTTGGCGCAGGTGTATCAGCTGCGTGGGCGGGTAGGTAGGTCTTCGCGTCAGGCGTATGCATACTTGCTACTGCAGCCAGATAGGACTATTACGGATAGCGCGATGGATAGGTTGGAGGCGCTCAAAAAACTCGACTCCCTCGGCTCCGGTGTGAATCTTGCAAACTATGACTTGGAGCTAAGAGGACCAGGTAACTTGCTCGGCTCAGACCAGGCTGGGTTCATTGCAGATGTCGGAATTGAGCTGTACCAGTCGATGCTGCAGGAGGCCATACTAATGCTGAAAGCCGGCTTCGATGAGCTTCATCCTGAAAAGAAGGAGCCCAAGATTTCGCTTGGCGTCCCGATACTGATTCCAGATTCCTACATCGAGGGCCTCAACCTGAGGCTTGAGTTGTACAGGAGGATCGGAGCGGTGAAGGAGCCAGTTGATGTATCAGATATGGAATTTGAACTATCAGACAGATTCGGCCGCATCCCATATGAAACGAAAAACCTACTTGATCTTATGAGGATAAGAATCGACTGCCTCGCAGCGAACATCGGTAAACTAGACATTACCCCAAGGGGGTTAGCGTTTTCATTCTTTGAAGAAAGTAGCCTCAATATTGAAGCATTGCTGAGCCTCCTCCACTCCGATGCTGTCAAGACTTACCGCGGTGTGGCCAAGATCGTGGGCAGCAACAAGGTTGTAATAACGAAAGCATGGCCAAGTCTGACTGAGAGAACGAGGGATGTCCTCCACCTCATCTCTCACATCAGAGCTGTGCTGGAGGATGTGGTTAGACCGCCAGCCAATTAGCCAGTGGGGAAAGCGGTCTTCCTTCCTGCTGCAGTCTCCACACTCGCCTTTGGGTGTCTTCCACCCAGTCTCCATCGACCCAAATGTAGTACTGGTTCTCTCCAATCGTGTGGCGATCTACTATGGCGACTATTACAGGTTCGGGCCGTGAAACATCGCAGCTGGTGATAATTACCCTTGAGCAGTGTACCTTGTAATCGGCTTGATCCTCTAGCTGGAATGCGATTGCTCTCGGAGAACCGATCAGCAGCATCAGAGAGTAGTACTTGTATTCGGTTACCTCCACAGCCTCTGTTAAGGCGATGAGAGCTTGTCGATCTGCAGGTATGCTGTCGAGCGCAAGATCGTCTGCTTCTAACCCGCGCGCACCTTTAGGAGGGCGTGCTTGTTTCTCTAGATCTAGCTCATCTCGCTTCACTGCCTCCAAGCGTATCTTCTCAATTCCCAGGTCTCTGCCCTCGTTAGCATCAAAGCCACTTACCGAGATTCCATTAAGGGCTGGACATATTTTGCCTAGGCTTATTTTCCTGCTAGCGGCTATTCTGGCGTCTTGCATGGTTTCACTATCCACGCCAAGTTCACGCAGCTTTTCTTCTACGGCAGCGATGGTGCGTTGTATTATTGGGTCAGGTACCTGTCCATGAAGCACTCTCGCTGGCGGAGCGACACCTGGCGGTGTGGAGGCTAGGGCATCGAACGCTCTCACTGGGGGCGAGATGAGAATCCACGATGGCCTCATGCCTGCTGCCGTAAACTGTGCTACTGCGATTGCGATGCACACATGCATCGCATGTTTGATTGCGTTCATACTTGTTGCATTTATTTTCTTTCTACTCGCACGCACTTTAGCGCAATGGAATTACACTTACAATGAAAAAATGAGCTTATAATTACAGAGGCCGTTGTTAGCCGTGGCACCCAGTTACATCTCCAGTGTTCTGTCTCCGAAGGAGTGCACGTATCTCATACCAGAACTGTGGATGTCGAAATAGCTTGAAATTTGAGGCGATTCGTGTCATCGTAGTCAGAGTGTCGGGAAGTAGCGCAGCCTGGTAGCGCACTTGCTTTGGGAGCAAGGGGCCGGAGGTTCAAATCCTCTCTTCCCGACCAACGTCTGTGACTAGCCGTGGCATTCCAGTGAATGGATGATCAAACGACAGCTCCTTCAAGTATGACTTTGCAGTTCGGTTACAGCAGTTCGTCTATAGCATATTGGGTGGGAGCAGCGGATCGAATGGATTTTTGGGGGCGTTAGGGGGTTGGTATATCATGTACCAGTAGGGTACGCCATCGTCGACCGTACCGTTCCCAGCCATCATGGTGTACGCGCGGATTTGTGCTATGATGCGCGCGTACTTCATGTATGCTTCCTTTGCTTCGCTGTCTCCAGGGGCGCCAGTGTATGCGGGGTATCCGAGTTTCACCATGAGTGCTTCTGCTTCATCGTTAGTTGGTGGGTTCGGTTCTCCCTGGTCAGCCCCAATGACGGCTAGTAGTAGTGAGGTTGTGGGGTTCTCGCGATCTCGGAAGTAGTATTCATCCACTAAGTAGTATGAACTAAGGAGGTTGGTCAGTTGTATGCCACTGCTCTGATAGCCGTACCAGCTTACCGTAGGTGTACAAATACCAAGGTGCAGCCCTTCTTGAAGGTCCGTCGTTACTGATATAACAGTGAGGTCAGTGAGAACCATCTCGGTTCCTAGTGGTACGTGCATTGTGACGTCGCAGTGCCCTCTGTGCCGGTGCGTCCATTGCCCAGTGTACTGAGCTATTTTAATGGGGTCAGTGAGTTTGTTTACCCGTACCATATTGAGGTAGTGCGTCCTTATCATGGCCTCATCCTGGTTCGGCAGTTGTACGCCTTCCAGTATTCTATCTACCTCGCGCATCGCGTACATCGTCGTCTGCATTGTGCTCACGGCTGTTTCGAGACCTGCTACTCTCTTCATCAGACTCTCCAGCTCCTGGTCACCATTCCCATCAATCGCCAGCCTCATATCACTTACTTGCTTACTCAGGCCTGCTTCCTC
>JAIRZU010000054.1 GCA_031267075.1 Holosporales bacterium | reverse complement strand
GTCGCCGCGGATCCCATGTAGCTTCGCGTATAGCTCCAGATTTTCTATGACTGATAAGTTTTCATAGAGCCCGAACTTCTGAGGCATGTACGAAATCATCTTGCTCAGCTCATGGAGTGATAGAGAGCCTGGAGTCTTCCTACCGTAGATATCGATCTCAGTTTTATCGATGGTGATATGCCCTGAGGACGGAGTTAGTATTCCTGCTACGATACGGAGGAGAGTTGTTTTCCCAGCTCCGTCTGGCCCTATGATTCCAATGATCTTGTTGCTGCTGATATTTACAGACACCCCTCCTAGTGCCTCAATCTTACCGTTGCAAAATGTTTTGCAGACTTCCTTGATCTCAATCAATTGTTCAGGACCTTGACAGTCGCGGGCATGCCGTACTTTAACTCTGGAGCAGGCTCATCCACGATCACCCTGATCCTGTATACGAGGTCTGCCCTCAGCTCACTAGTCTCTATGTTCTTCGGTGTGAATTCTGCCTCACGTGAGATGAAGCCTATGTGACCTTTGAACTTCTTATCCGGCATAGATGTGATTGTTACGTACACACCCCCACCTGGTCTTATGCGGGCTAGTGCCAGCTCATTAGCAAACACCTTTATCATCTGTTTGTGGTCGTAGGGCATTATCGAAAATACCGGAGTGCTGGCGCTGGTCATCTCGCTACACTCAAAATTCCTCGTCAAAATAACACCGTTCACAGGGGACTTAAGCTCCGAATCTTGTAGGTCGATAATGGCGACTTCATACGCAGCCTTCGCAGCTTCCACCTTTGCGCTCGCTGCCTTATACTCCGCTTCCGCCGTATCATACGCCTTCTCAGAAGCGCTCTTGTTCTTCATGAGACTTTTAAACCTCACGTAGTTCTTCTTGGTGTTAATGAGAATGGTCTCGGCCTCCGCCAGCTGCGCCTTCGCCAATTTCACCTTCGCTGAGAACGTATCGCTAACGAGCCTTGCTAGTACCTCTCCCTCCTTCACCTCACTCCCTTCATCTACGAGAATCTCACCGATCTTCCCCGGAACTCTGAAGGCCACGTTAACATCATGAATCTCAACATTGCCGTTTAAAATGATTTCATCAGATGCGCAGAACCAGCATTTGAACACGATCAGGGCAACGCACAACGCAGCGGCCACACACGCACACCACAGTACACCAACCCTCTTCATTACTTCACGCACACCACAGAATCACTGCAGCTGAGTCTACAGCATTGTGTAACGCTTTGTAAACTGCCATTGGTCATACCAGCAGGGCTTTCTGCCCTCAT
This sequence comes from Holosporales bacterium, assembly GCA_031267075.1. Classification (GTDB taxonomy): domain Bacteria; phylum Pseudomonadota; class Alphaproteobacteria; order RUG11792; family RUG11792; genus JAIRYU01. The sequence continues at coordinate 5,062 of JAIRZU010000054.1, read as the reverse complement.
ACATTTATGGTACATAGACGTCGTCCTGAGAGGCAAATTATTTTTACGCCCATGTGCCAAAATAATCTCATCCGTTAACTATTTTTTAACACTTCCCACTGTATCATATATCTAGAAGATTAACCTTTAAGGGAGGAATCCTAATGAAAAGCAAATTGGTAACGTTAACGGTAGCACTATGTGTTACAGGAATGGCAGAGGTGTATGGAAGCGGTGGAAGCCGCGGAGTTCTAGAGAGAGAGAGAGTCCTGTAGTTGAGAGTAGGGGAGTAGGGAGTGATACTGAAGAGCTGGCCCCAGTAGCATCGAGGGCGAGTACGGTGTTTGAGGAATTCGCCAGGATCCGTAATGACATCGCCAACCTCAACCAAGTAGTAGCAACCTTTGCTACGAGTGTGAGTACGTTACAAAACGCACTAAGCGGCATTGAGCTACGCCTAACTACTGCCATGAGTGAGCAAGCTGAGACTGCAGCATCGGCACTCGCTACAGGCCTGAGCAACGTCGAATCAAATCTGACTACCGCTATGAATACGCAAGCGGATGCTCCGTCTCTAGCAGACATAGAGAGTACCGTGAGTGCTGCACTCGATGACAAAATTGGAACGCCAGAGCACCTTGATGAACAGACCCAGAACCTAGTCCCAGCAACTGGACTCTATGCTCTGACAAATGGCGCTCAAGGAGGTACCGACATACTCAGCAATCCCTGGCTCGCCCTCGCCATAGCCAACTACCTTACCCCACACATTATGGAGACACTGCTCGGCAACATTAACCTACCGGTCGAATGGCTAGATGCAGCCCGCCATATCACGTACAAAAGCATCCTAGCACACTGGCCCCAATACAGTCCTGAGCAGATACAGGGACTATGGACCCGTAGGGGCCCCTCAGCCCTGCCCTACACAGAAGAAGACCAGCTAGCACTAGTCCGTGGAACCACAGATCACGAGACACCGTTCGTTATAGCCGTCAGAGTGTGGACAAGTAACCACTATGAAGTATGGCGCGCACAGATGAACGACACGGATCCTAGAGGGGGCTTTGTCGATAGCGACCTAAACAATCCGAGCATAGTAGACGAAGCGAGCACCTGGATCACACATGCCGTTGCTACGGCAAACCGTGTCGATGAGATGGTAATGATGACGCGGTGGACGATGGGAAGTAACGAAGATCGTAGTGAACACCCAACAGACCTAGAGATGCCAAACCCGTTCGAGGATGGCAACCACGACACCTATGAAGATGCTAGAGAGCGCACCAGCAAGATAATATACTTAATGCAAGACATCATAAACAATCCAATATGGTGCGAGTACAAATTCCTGCAGTACCTCGATCCGAGCGTTACCGAACCCTGGATCACACCGCCCACACAATGATAACGACCTCCCCCTCTGGCAGACCGCTCGAACGCCCTCACACCAGAGGGTGTTTGGGAGTTTGACTATGAGGTGTAATTTACACAGCTGGTTTGATGGCCCCCCATCAGAGCTATCTCTCTCCCCAATAACCATGCCCCCTGAGCCTTGTGGGATGGGCTACTTTTTTATTTGCAATTTCCGGAATCCATGTTATGCTGTTAGCAGTCAGGCCGAGAGAGTGCTAATTTGAAAGGAGTGAGAAAGCCATGGCGAAAGTAATAGGAATAGACTTAGGAACGACGAACTCATGCGTTGCAATTATGGATGCTGCAAGCGGGAAGGTGATAGAGAATCTCGAGGGGGCGCGAACGACTCCCTCGATGGTCGCGTTTCTAGAGAATGGAGAAAGGATAGTCGGGCAGCCAGCTAAGCGGCAGGCCGTCACAAACCACGCGAATACGATCTTCGCGGTGAAGCGACTGATTGGGCGGAAGTTTGATGATCCGCTAACGAAGAGGGATATGGAGCTTGTACCATACGGAATCGTCAGATCGTCAGGTGGGGATGCCTGGGTTAAAGCCCATGGAAAAGATTATAGTCCGAGCCAGGTGAGCGCATTCATTCTGCAAAAGATGAAGGAGATCGCCGAGGCCCACCTAGGAGAGAAGGTGACGCAAGCAGTTGTCACTGTCCCAGCCTACTTCAATGATGCCCAAAGACAAGCAACGAAGGACGCTGGGAAAATAGCTGGCCTCGAGATTTTGAGAATTATCAATGAGCCGACGGCGGCAGCGCTGGCATATGGCCTAGACAAGAAAGGCAGCGGCTCGATAGTAGTATACGACCTTGGAGGCGGAACATTCGACGTCTCCGTCCTAGAGATAGGAGATGGTGTATTTGAAGTCAAGGCAACGAATGGAGATACCTTCCTCGGAGGTGAGGATTTCGACGCCAGGATCATCGACTACATAGCGTCCGAGTTCAAGAAGGAAACCGGAATTGATTTGAAGAATGATAACATGGCGCTACAGAGATTGAAGGAGGCCGCAGAGAAGGCGAAGATAGAGTTATCCTCGGCGATGCAGACCGACGTTAACCTCCCATTCATAACGGCTGATTCATCCGGCCCGAAACACCTGAATGTTAAACTGACAAGAGCAAAGCTAGAATCGCTTGTCGATGACTTAATCGAGAGGACGATCGCACCATGCCGAACTGCACTGAAGGATGCCGGTATATCGGCGAGCGAAATCCATGATGTGATACTGGTCGGCGGAATGACACGCATGCCAAAGGTCGTCGAGAAGGTAAAGGAGTTCTTCGGGAAGGAGCCGAATAGAGGTGTCAACCCAGATGAGGTCGTAGCTATAGGTGCTGCAATCCAGGCTGGCGTTCTACAGGGAGATGTGAAGGATGTTCTCCTTCTGGATGTAACTCCCCTCTCACTTGGAATAGAAACGCTCGGTGGTATCTTCACGAGATTGATCGAGAAGAACACGACGATCCCAACCAAGAAGAGCCAGGTCTTCTCTACAGCTGAAGATAATCAGACTGCTGTGACGATCAGAGTCTTCCAGGGTGAGCGCGAGATCGCCGTACAAAACAAGCTGCTTGGGCAGTTCGATCTGGTTGGAATCCCGCCTGCTAGAAGGGGTATCCCGCAGATCGAGGTTACATTCGACATCGATGCAAATGGCATAGTGAATGTGTCGGCGAAAGATAAGGCTACAGGGCAGGAGCAGCAGATTCGTATCCAGGCCTCAGGGGGGCTGTCTGATGCCGAGATCCAACAGATGCTGAAGGACGCTGAGAGTAACGCCGCAGAGGACGCCAAGCGGAAGGAATTGATAGAAGTCAAAAACCATGCCGAGTCCCTGGTGCACACTACAGAAAAGAGCCTCGTGGATTATGGCGATAAGGTCTCTGCGGATGAGAAGGAGAAGATAGAAAGTGACTTGGCTGCATTGAAGGAAGCTGTGAAGGGTGATGATAAGGATGATATACAGGCGAAGGTGCAAGCTCTCCTTCAGTCATCAGCGAAGATAGGCGAGATGATGTATAAGGATGCACAGCAGCCCCCCCAATCCTCCACTAATCCAGGAGATGATGGGGAGGTAGTCGATGGGGGATATGATGATCTCAATAAGTGATGCATCGGCCGGCGGGAGAGGCGTGTAGGTAGTTCCTCAGCTGCCGTAGTGGACCGCGGTGGCCGGCACATCATACCAAAAGTCGGTAGCGTCTGGATTGTGGTATTGGACGAGGGCAGTGGAATTCGAATAGATTCCCTCGAGCATTTTTCCTATGGTGTCGTCAAGGGAAGATGTGCACGCTAGAACGCCATCAAGACTCACGAATCCCGGCGCAGGCAGATTACTTGGAGGGTGCTGGAGATTCTGAAGACGCACCGGAACTGGCGATACGGCGCCGGTCATCCCGACAGAAGAGGCTGTGACGAGGGTTAGTTCCGTGACTGTACCACCCTCCCTCATTTTTTGTAGGATATATTTACGCGTAAGTTCAAGCTGTGCCTCCGTGGCATCGTTGCCAGCAAAGAAGGAGTCCGAGGATGTCTCGCTAAACTCTATGTAGGCGGCTTGGTTACCATACGCTGGATTAGAATTCCATCCTGTCCAGCTCCACACTGTAATAGGTTTCCCCGTATCCGTAATCCCTCTCATCATAGTGTGAATGTTTTCCGTCCTAAGAGTGGCGCTGCCTTGATCAATCCTAGTCCAGCACTCTCTCGCTCTCAACAGACCTACCACGCCTTCCCCTTTTGTAATATCCCTCTGCATAATTTCCGCTATAGTCTCTCGCCACTCGTAGGGGATTGGGTTATTGGTTGATAGCCACTCTATGCAGGGCATGATAAGGGTTGCAGCTTGCAATATGTTTATACGAGCAGTGAGTGCCCGAGCTGTAACGTCTACATGCTCATTCACTGCCTTCGTTATACGTTGTTCCGTATCGGTTAGTTCTTCATGGAGTGCTTCCAGCCTTCCAAACACCGTACCTACTTGAGGTATTTTCCTCTCAACTACAGGACTCTCTCTCTCTAGATCTCCACCACTTCCATACACATTTGCCATTCCTATAACACACAGTGCTACCGTTAAACTGATTAGCTTGCTTTTCATTAGGATTCCTCCCCTTGAGGACAAAGATTTCTATAAGTAGGTTAGCATGAGAAGGGTTAAAATTTAGTTAACGGAGAAGATTATTTTTGCACATGGGCGTAAAAATAATTTACTGTTTTGATGGACTCCTATCTTTGGGTGAAAACTCTCGGATCTCGAAACCGCAGTTAGCACAGCGGCACAACCATCAGCTGTCTCAGAGCCCGGCATGTTGCAAAATGCCCAGAAAAAATGGACAATGCCAATAAGAGAATGGAAATTGGCCCCGAACCAGTTCTACATCTTCTTTGGTGAGTTTACACAGGCATTATGATGGACTCATCTTTGATGATATGGCTCACCATCTCTTGACAACAGCCTCCAGGGATTTACTCTGATTACCGCTTTGTAAGCGTAACTTGGAACCACCGGCTTTAGCCGGTAAGTTGTTGTTCTTGCTGTAGATGCAGATCCTCCTGTTGATCCGTATTTCCTTGGGAGCCTGCTGGCTGATGGATGTTTCAGAGGCGTACCAATCAAGCTTTCTTGTGGCAATATCGAGCCGTGTCAACAT
>JAIRZU010000031.1 GCA_031267075.1 Holosporales bacterium | reverse complement strand
GGATAAGAGGGGTAGGAGGATTTATGTTTTCTGTGGATGTAGATATCGCTTGCATTTCGTGGGGATGTTTCGTGGTGGCTCTCCATAAGTTCTGATTCTGAAGGTTACGAATGGGATTTGAAGTTTGTTTGTTTAAGCTAGACATGCTATGTCTCCTTTCTAAAAATGTTGATTGATCTGTTTCTGATGATTAAGAGGTAGCCTGGGTAGGCACCTCATATGTCCATGGTACACGTGTATGTTTATGGAATGCAAATTATTTTTACGCCCATGTGAAAAATAATCTTCTCCGTTAACTAAATTTTAACCCTTCCACCTGTATCATATATCTAGAGATTAACCTTTAAGGGAGGAATCCTAATGAAAAGCAAACTAATTGGTTTAACGGTAGCACTATGTGTTACAGGCATGGCAGAGGTGTATGGAAGCCGTGGAGTTCTAGAGAGAGAGAGAGAGAGAGAGTCCTGTAGTTGAGAGAGCGGGAGGAACGGCAAGGACGTTGTTCCAGGAGAGTAAGGATATAAGGGAAAGGATCGGAGTACCTGGGACCGATGCAATACCGCACCAACCTTCTGGTATGTACCAGTATGTAATGCAATGGGCTGTGAGCACACATGAAGCACTCCTAGTGAGTGAACTAAGCACAGCGGTACAGCACCCTAGAGTGGTGCGCAATCTCATGAAAGCAATGGTGCACAGGGACTTCTCGGAGGTAACAGCAGTGGGTGAAGTTGCAGGTATCAGGGGCAGGTGGGAATGGCATGCACATAACCAGCTCCCGAAGGACAGAGCGTATGTCTTATGGACATGGGTAGTAATGTTTGGAGTGGCGAATCGAGACCAGCCAATAGCCAGGGCAATCGTAACCGATTGTTCTACCTACCAATGCTGGGATACTACCGAACCGGCTTCAATCACAAGATCCGCGCGGCAACAACCGACGGGTTACCGAATGTGGCAGCACGAGGAAGTCGCCGCAATCGCACACATAATCGACGACACAGAAGTGAGTGAAATGGCACTCGTAACAACCATCGCACAGAGGGAGGATGACGATGGAGGATCGAGCCCCCATAGGATAGAAAGCGAAGATGTCCACACACAATACCGCAAGAGGATGAACCAGTGGACCCCGAAGCCTAGCGCGGAATGCATTGACGGGATAGCATGTTTGGCGTCTGCAATCCAAATAGTCGAAGGACATACGAGAGCTATGGGGGGGATGTCTGAATTCGTAGGCGCATACCTGCACTACCGTGTACCGGGTCCCGAGGCCCCGCTCTGGCCCAGAGTCGAAGACGAGTACAATGAGACTTGGCATGAGCTTTGGCAGAGTCCAGAACCTTCAGATCCACAGGAGATTGAATCCGAGGATGAATATGAACCCGAAGGAGAGTAGTGAAGCTACAGCCTAACCAGCTCCACCATTACTCGAGAAGCGGCCTCTTTCTGAGGTCGTTTCTCCGTGGATAGAAGTCCTAGTGAATCTTCTTGAAGACTGTATCATTCTCGGAGAAGCATGATATGTAGAGGGAGGCGATGTTGCCGTACTCATCCTCAACGAAGGTGGCTGTCTCGTCGGCATCGAATGCACAGTACATTATGTCCTTGCACGCGAACTTGAAAGTGTCGCCATTCAGGTGAGAGAGGCAGACTTTCCTAATGCCGTTCGTGAGGTACAGCTTCCCATCCTCCTCAGTAACATCGATCTCCCCGTATATCTCAGATGTGTACGTTCCGGTATACTGCTTAGCGGCCCGCATCGGAGAAATGTTTCGTTCGGCGAGGTTAGTGAGGTAGGTGTTCTGTTGCTCCTGGTAGTGATTTTTCCGATCCATGTCCATCTGCACCCAGTCGATCTTTGAGAATCCGAAACACAGATCCAGAAACTGGTGCACCATGTACTCGGCGAAGAGCGTGATAGAAACCCCACCTAGATTAACGACCACGCCAACTGAAATATCATCTGCTGGTGCGAGAGCGAAGAACGAAGCTGAGCCGTAGATACCTCCCATGTGGAACATCACTTCATGTCCGTTCTTCCCATTGTCAAAGTACGTCGTCCTGAAGAAACCGGCGCAGTAACGGAGGCTATCTCTATTGTAGCGCGACGGCATGAATGTATAGCTATCTCCCTTCAAATCCTCGATAACCGCCATGTTTGACGTTAGCACGCTGAACGTTTCTGGGGACACGATTTGAACGCCTCTGTATGTTCCTCTGTTAGCAAGCATCTCGAGCCACTTAGCGAAATCATTGGCTGATAAACTAATTCCAGATGTCGCTTGGAACTTATGAAACATCCCGATTTCAGGGAGGGGGATGATGGTCTCTCTGCTTCTTAGATGCCCAACTACCACATCCTTCGACTTGTGATTCCACACCGCCTGTCCGAAGTTTATGACGGCTTTCCACAGACCGAGTCTCTGTCGATCGTGTGAGAACCTCGAAAGCATGTACTTGAAGTATCCCCAGACGCTTGCCTCTGCAGATAGCCTGATCGCGCTGGAGCAATCCATTCTCATTTTATCAAAGATGTACTCCTGGATCAAGTCCTCGTATTTTCGCCCAGTTGCTTTTTCGATGACCAACCCTACGATTCCGAACACGATATTCTGGTAGCCGTATTTTCTCCTAAACTCACCGGGCCGCTGTTTTATGAAGCTCAACGCCTTTATGATCTTGGCATTGTCATAGCCGGCCTGCAGCAACGTATCTGCCGAAAAATGCTTCAAACCAGCTCTATGGGATATTAGGTCGATAATTTCAAACTCGGCCGAAAGCTGCTCATTCGCGACGAAGAAATCTGGGAGGTACTTTCGGACTTTATCATGGAACGATATTATGCCGGCATCCACGAGAGCCCCCACCAGAATGGCCGTGATATTTTTGGTGAGAGAGGAGACGGGGAGTAACGTAGTTTTTGTTATTGGCTTCGGAAAGTTTGATGCTATACTGGTATGGCCGATGCCGACTGAGTATATGACTTTGTCGCTCCTTGATACGGAGAATATGGCTCCCGGGATCTGGCACTTCTTAATCCCTTCGGTGATGATTGCCTCCATGGCCTTTGCTTTTTCAAGGACTTCAGCATCGGTGAGCTTCGCGCTACACTCTGTAAGCCAACCCACGCACGACAACAGCGTGAAAAATATCCCAAAAATTCTCAGCATTTTTTTATGAAATTAACGATATATTAACCATTTTAATGGTACATCTTGAATTAGGTGTATGCAAAAAAAAAGTGGTGCTGCATGTTCGGAGGCGTAAAAATAACACTGATCATAAGCTTGACGATACTCACAAGTTGCGTTTTACTTATATCATATAACGAGTGCACTAACAGATACATTATGCATGGGAATAGCGATAATACAATTTATATTTTCGATAAAAAAAGTACTACGCTTAATCTGTGCACCGGTGAGGGCTGCAAGGTGATCGAGACTAAATTCCCCAAGGATTCCCCACTGGCGTTAGCTCAATCCTTCTCTCCAAGCAAGATGTTCGGAGGGGATAAAGCAATGACTGATGATGTGAAAGCAAAAGTAGAGGCAGAACCAAAAGCCCCTGAGGAGTCCGAGGCTAAGAAGGAAGAGGCCAAGAAGGAGGAGAAGGAAGAGAAGAAGCCCGAGGAGAAGGATGCTAAGAAGGAGGAAGAGAAGAAGAAAGCTGAGGGAGGAAAGGAGGAGTTTGTTGAATAGGATTGTGGTGGAGGAGGTCTCGCACTAGAAATATACTAGACACTGTTAGGAAAAATCGAGACATTTACCAGGCTAGTTGATGAAGCTTATCCAAGTGCCAACCACAGTGACGTTGTACTCTGGTTTTGCGCGCTTCCCAAACATTATGATAGTGTGAAAATTTCACGCTAATCAACTAGATAAGTAAATGTCTCAAAAATTTGTACTCCCTCACATAAGTATGCTACCTGAAAATTTCGTTAAAATGGGAGATTATTTTTGAGGGGAACAATGAGATTTTATTGAGGAGCGGTAGGTGTTAGAATGTTATGTTTTTGCTGCATTGTTGTTACAGTGATCGAGAATGCAAAGCGTGGCTCCAATCGCGAAGAGGAACTCAGAGATATGGCATGATATCAGCTCGCCGCCGTATGTTCAAGTCGATATGGTTACGAAGTCGTACAATGGGGCGACCGTCCTCAAGGACGTATCCTTATCGATATACAAGGGTGAGTTCTTTTCGCTGCTTGGTCGATCGGGTTGCGGCAAGACAACTCTCCTCCGGATCTTAGCGGGCTTCGAAAAACCGACGCATGGGAGGATATTGATAGATGGACTCGACGTAACAAACAAGCCAGCTCACAAGCGCCCAGTCAGTATGATGTTTCAGTCATATGCCTTATTCCCCCACATGACTGTTGCGCAGAATATAGCATTTGGTCTGAAGCAGGATGGGCTTGAGAAAGCTGTCATTCAGGATAAGGTATCAGAGGTCTTAGAGCTAGTCCAGCTTTGTGGGCTCGAAGACAGAATGCCAGATCAGCTTTCGGGTGGTCAGAAGCAGAGGGTTGCTTTAGCTAGGAGTATAGCGAAGCGTCCGAAGCTACTCCTTCTCGATGAACCCCTCGCCGCTCTTGATAAGAAGCTTCGTGAGCAGACTCAATTTGAGCTGGTGAACGTACAGGAGAAAGTTGGGATTACGTTCATTCTCGTTACTCACGATCAGGAAGAATCGATGACGATGTCGACGAGGATGGCTGTTCTGAATGATGGGAAGGTATGTCAGGTTGGTGTTCCACATGATATCTATGAATTCCCAAACTCCCGTTTCGTTGCGGAGTTCATAGGGAATGTAAATTTGTTTGATAGTGTCATTGTGGAGCAGGGGCCAGACTACCTCGTACTGGAATCGCGCGATATAGATTGCCCATGCCATGCCTCACATACGGGAGCCATACCAGTTGGAGCGGCTGTGACTCTAGCAATCAGGCCGGAGAAGATCATGATCTCCACTCTGAAACCAGCATACCCAAGGAACTGGACACATGGTATCATTAAGGAGATCGCGTACCTGGGAGATGTCTCGATCTACTACGTTCAGCTGCCATCTGGAAAGGTGGTAGTGTCAACCCTCCCCAACCTCCTCAGGCTGGAAGATAGGAACTTCAAGTGGGACGATGAAGTGTACTTGTTCTGGCGCTCAGAGAACAGTATCGTTTTGACGTCATGAAAATCGGACTGGGTATACATTCTGCCTGGACGGCTATGCGGCAGCGACTGTCAGCTGCGAACGATAGAGCTTTGAAAGCTGGATTATACGTTGCACTGACACCAACGATATGGATGTTGCTGTTCCTAATCGGGCCGTTACTCTTGGTGTTGAAGATAGGGTTCTCGAAGTCTACATTCGCCATGCCACCATTCTCAGCTGTGTTTTCAATCGCAGCCGACTACATCGTAAACATCAGATTCAACTTCGGAAACTACATCACCATACTGAACGACTCCTACTACATCTCGGCGTTCGCAAACTCGATATACCTTGGGCTTTCGACATCCGTCCTGTGCCTCATCCTCGGCTTTCCTATGGCGTATGGAATTCACTGCACGAGGAGGAGGTGGGTGAAAATGTCACTCATAATGATGGTGGCTCTGTCGTTTTGGACTTCCTTCTTGGTGCGTGTATATTCGTGGATGAATCTGCTGAGTGCCCACGGCCTCGTAAACTCAACACTCCTCAAGCTCGGGTTCATCACCCACCCGATACAGCTAATAGGTAACTACAACATGGTGTGCACCGGCCTGGTCTTCTGCTACCTCCCATTCATGATCTTCCCGATATACGCCGTCCTCGAGAAGGTCGATAGATCATATACAGAGTCTGCTACCGACCTTGGTTGTACGCCGACTCGTGTGTTTTGGCGGATAACAGTTCCGCTGTCGAAGTCAGGGGCTATCAGTGGATGCATAATGGTCTTCACAATGTCAGCTGGAGAATTTGTGATTCCAGAGCTGCTAGGGAATGCAGATACTATCACGTTTGGCAGGGTGCTGTGGACGGAGTTCTTCACCAACCTGGATTGGCCAATGGCCTGCGCCCTCTCAGTCGTCATGATGCTGTTCATCATCCTGCCAGTGGTATGGGTTAACAACAAGATTCCGTCTTGATCCCGAGCTTGTGGAGGGCTCTGCCGGTGTTGGTTGAGCTAGTAAGGAGGGAACAAGGAGGTAGCACCCGGACTGAGGTAGTGTATCGCTATGAGACTACCATAGAAGTACTCAGAGATGTTCTCCGGCCACAGCGCGGCGGCTCGCAGGAGCCCGGAGGGGTAGGCTGGACACCTCGAAGATTCGTATCTGTTATACTCGGCCGTTTGGGGTGTGAAAGGGTTTTGGATAGCCTGGATATAACTGTGATTAGGCACGCCCGGATTGTAAAGAGCGGTCCCCCCGTACGTAACCAGGGTCATCTCGGTGATTTGCTCCATCTCCTTGAGTGCCTCTTGGAATCGTTCATGCATCTGCGCAAAGTGACCCATAGTGTCGGCATCTACCTGTCCAGCCTTTCCCATGCTTGTGGGGTTCGTATCACTCATCACTTGACATTTCATTTCGAAACGCTCCTGTTCCTGGGAGGTATACACATAGCTTTGGTACATCAGCACTAAGGCATTTCCTTTGTGTGTCACTCCGTACATCATGGCCATTGTGTTGTTTGCTTCGATTGGAACCGCTCCTGCCTCTCGCCTGACCCAAGCGGCTCTCGCTTGCATTATTGTTATTCCGCTATCTACCACGTCCTTCAGTATGGCTTCTAGCATTGCTTCGTGCCACACAAACGGGATTGGATTATCTTTGGCAAGCTCCTCCACGAGTGTGTGTGTTGCGCTTATTATCCGACCTAGTGTCAGCTTGATCGCTAGCTGGGTTGACTCATCTGTGTGCTCCTCAACTCCTACTCGCACGTCCAGTGCAGTATTTATGGCACCGCTTATGTCTGCCAGAGATGGAGCATCGGCTAGTGCGCTCTGCAGCGTACTCACACTCGTGGCAAGCGTGGCTACCATTTGGGTGAGGCTAGCGATTTCAGCGCGTGTTTTATCGAATCCATCAAACACCGTACTCACCTTCTGTGGTACTGGCACTTCTTCTACAGGATCATCCCCTCCCCTACTTACAACTACAGGACTCTCTCTCTCTAGAACTCCACGGCTTCCACCACTTCCGTACACCTCTGCCATGCCTGTAACACATAGTGCTACCGTTAAACCTACCAATTTGCTTTTCATTAGGATTCCTCCCCTTAGAGGATAAAGATTCTATAAGTAGGTTAGCATGGGAAAGGTTAAAATTTAGTTAACAGATGAGATTATTTTTTGAGGGATGTGGAGCATCATGATTAATGGTGATTATGGAATGTTAGGGAGGCTTGACACGTGAGGGGTATGTACGGTAAGATGATACAAAGCTTGTGATACGGGAGGTATGGCTGTGGGGATAAGGAAACTGATAGCCGCTAGTTTAGTAATAGGTTTGATGAATGTGGCTGTGGCCATGAGGCGGCAGATGATTGAGAGCCTTGAACAAGATGGTGGGGTACGGCTAATAATTAGCAGCATGAATGCGAACTACGTTGCATACTCACCGGTCCGTAATGTTCTTCAACCAAACCAAGACGGTGGCGTTGAGCTGGCTAATCTAGGAGATGTGGACGCGTCAGTGCTTAGAGTGCTGGGTGATTGTATCCGAATAGCAGGAGAGCAAACTGTGTTTCCCGGCAGTAGCCCAATTCACGTAATGGTGCTTCTCGAGAGCTTGTATGGGGAGGATCCAGATACGGTGTGTGAGGCACTGACAGAATTACGAACCCGCCTTGCCCGCGACGGTAGCAATCTGAGAACAGTGAGCGCAAGCGTAGTGCTCCAGCCAGGACAGACCTTTAGAGCCGACTTTGTAAGTGGATGCTTCAGTCATCGCATGGATGTGTACACGTACGACAATCGTGGGAATGCGATGGGTGCTCGTCAGTTGATTCCTGTCGATCTGCAACGTCTACGATTCAACGAGAATAATACCGTGACTGTGGTCCTTCCTCCTAGTTTCTCAGAGCGGGTATATAGTATGGTGACGAGTCAACTCCGTGCTGTAGCAGGATGGTTCTTCGGGGGTTGGGAATATCAGGATCTTTTCTAGGGGGGGGACTTGACAGGTAGCTGAATAGTTCCATTACTCCGGTGGGGCTTCGTCTGCCAGCAGTTCGTCTTGATCGATCTCTTCGAAAGTGATAGTTGGATCACCACCATTTATCCCGTTCAGCCGTTCTATAAAGCCGTGTATGGTTTGTTCGCCATCTATCTCCTTCTGCACTGATTCTCCGCTCGTATCGCCGATTCCAGCTACAACCCACTCAGTGGCATCTATGACTGCTAGCCATTCATTCGTTGTTGGCGGAGGACTCCTTGTTAGCCACAGCCGCAGCACTTCTCCTGCAACACTCGCTACTACACTTGGCATGTTCCTGCTTCTTCTGCCCAGGCCTTTCCAGTCGGCTATGCTGCAGAGTGGGTGCGTCAGGTCAAGGATTGGGTATCTTTCCACTCCGTGTAGCTTGTACCTATCTATGGTTATGTCGCGTATTGGGATTCTCATGCCCTGAAACCTCCTTTCGCAGATTGCCTCGTACGCCTCCCGACGTGTGAGTGGTTTCGCTAGATCCTCGTCTCTGTCGAGTTGGAACAGCACTCCCTGCCTCATGATGGTGCTCGTCGTCGTATCATAACAGTATGGAAACATCTGATCGATTTCTATAACTCGTTCCTTCTTCCCTTTCCACTCCTCATTATAGGCTTCGAGGAGTAGGTGTACGGCTGCATACAAAGTTGCGGTGAGCCGTACGTTACTGACTCTCGTGGCGTTCTTAATGGCTATCACGAAGGAGTTGAGTAACCTTCTCAGATCTCCTTCTACATCCCCCTCTCCCATCTGTACTGTATCGATGATGGTTACGATCGGCATACCGGTAGGCCCCCACCACACAAGGAAATTTCCACCGTGCGCATCGTTATGTGCTGTTCTTGTCCTTGTGGTTCCTGGTATCCTGCCTATGTTGTGCAGGGCAGCTAGGGTTTTGCCAAGTTGCCACGCGAGTTGCAGGAGCCTGCCCTCGGTTAACCTACCGTGCAGCGCACTGCCAAGTCTTCTGCTTAGATCTGTACCTCTGGCTTTCGGCATCAGTGTTAGGTTTATTACTCGGTTTGGTGGTAGTGGTGGTGTGAACCAATACGGTGCCGGTGCAACTTGGTGGGGTACCTGTCTCCACGTTCCGCGTACACGTTGCGAACTTTGTCCCTCTGCTACGCGAGTCCATGGCTCAATTACGTATCGAGTTATGCCACGTTGCATACGATTCGCATCTTCGAGCTCGTACTGCAGTTCACCTTGCATCATGCGAGCCCTCCCGTGAACTAGAGGGCCCACTACAGGTGGTATCATTGCTCGCGGTTTTTGCTTCCGATATTCGTCAAACTTGGTGCGCCTCTCGACCTCTGCTTCAAGCTCACTTAGTGTACCACCGACTTTTATGATGTATCGCTTCCCATCTGCTGTTCGTACCTCGTATATGAATGTTTCATTCTCATCCCTCCACCCTCGTTGAGCGTGCTCCATCTTGGGTTTCGGGATAATTTCGCATCCGGGTCCTAATTCAAGCTGCACCAATTGTTGGACTGCAGGTAACATCGGATCTTGTACAGCAGCGGCAGCTCTGTGATACGATGCTCACCCACCCAAGCATCCAGATAGCTCCAAGCCTCATCGTATCTCTCACGTTAACTGATACACTCAGTCTACCACTACCGATCATTATTTGCAATTACTAATTCCGCCCAATCGGCGCTACTATGCCAGCATCATGCGAAAATTGCCGTATTGTACAACCAACGTAAAGAGCGTTAGCGCGTAGGAGACTTAACCTACAATTAGGGTTCACACCACTGCCGTCTGACTTCTTCTAGTGAGCCGTGTGCGAGTCCTTCCCGGATGTCTTCCATTAGTCTGTTCATCATTCTTATGTTGTGTATCGAGATCAGTGTTCCCGACAGGACCTCGCGGGCCTTGATGAGGTGGTGGATATATGCCCTAGAGAAATTCCGGCACGTGTAGCAATCGCACTCATTACTGATACTGGAAAAGTCTCTGCTGTACCTGGCATGCCCCAGGTCGATATATCCTTTTGAACGATCTGGTTTCTCCCGGGCCTTCACTATCGCCGCTCCATGTCTCGCGATCCTTGTGGGAGTCACGCAATCAAACGTATCAACTCCGCACTGGACTCCATGAAAGATATCATCAATCCCACCTATTCCAAGGAGGTGAACATACTTGGATCTATCGAGCATTTGGGTCGTGATATCGACAACCCTATACATCTCGTCCTTGGTCTTACCGAGTGAGCCGCCTATAGCAAAGCCTTGGAAATCACTATCATTTGCGAACTGCGCACTCTCCTGTCTTAGATCCTGGTACACTCCGCCTTGGATGACGGCCAGAAGCGCCTGCTCTCCATTACCAAGCTGCCTGAATGTATTCAATGACCTCGTGGCCCATCTCTTACTCTTCTCCATAGAGTTAGCGGTGTATAGTTTATTAACGTGGTAGGGAGTGCATTCATCCAGTGAGACTATGATGTCTGCTCCCAAGTCTATCTGTATTTTTATGGCGAGCTCCGGGGTGAGGGACACTCTCGTTCCATCTATGTATGAGCGAAAGCATGCTCCCTCCTCAGTCAATTTAAGAAGCGACCTCTTCCCGCTCAGTTGCTTCGAGCCCTTGATTTCGGCTTCCACTCCACCGTGGCCGAGACTGAAAATCTGGAAGCCACCAGAGTCTGTAAAAATTGGACCATCCCATCCGATTAACCTGTGGAGTCCCCCTCCATCCCTTACGATATCGCTACCTGGTTGCAGCATGAGGTGGTATGTGTTCGATAAGATTATCTGTGATCCAGCGGCTTTAACGTGGTCTATTGTCACTCCTTTCACCGCGGCATTCGTAGCACAAAATATGAAAGCTGGCGTATCGACAATTCCGTGGGACGTCACAATCCGCCCTAGCCGAGCACGCGAATCATGGTCCTTCGCCGTAACAGAAAAACTAAACATCACTCCATCGCTATTTGCAAATCCACCGCATTCTAACAGATTTGCCTGAGGCGCAACACCAAATTACATATCGCCTTTGCGTAAAGTTTTCGATAAAATCTACCTCTGTATGGTGCTGCTTTCATACATTCGCGGTGTACACTCTTTCAGAAGTTATAGTCCTTTCCGCTCCACTGGCAACTGTATTATTAATGCTGGCATTCATGCCGCTTGCGGTTCCGAAATTCTGGAGCAGGTACGAGTGGGTAGTCCTCCCAATCATTTCAGCAATTTCGATCATATGCTCGTATCTGAAATTACCTGATTTCCAGGAGGTGATGCAGGGCTCCCTGGTAGAGGACTACCTGCCATTCATCATAATGGTGCTGACGTTGTACGTGCTTAGCCATGGGATACAGGTGAGGTTGAGTGCTCCGCCAAGCACACTGGCCAATTCCCTTTTCCTTGGGATTGGCAGCATATTCGCATCACTCATCGGTACGACCGGAGCATCGATGTTGTTCCTGCCGTCGTTTCTGACGATGAACAAAGACAGACAGCACAAATCCCACCTTGTCATTTTCTTCATATTTTTGATGGCGAATATCGGGGGGATGCTTACACCACTTGGAGATGCCCCCATATTACTCGGCTACCTGCATGGGGTAGGGTTTTCCTGGTCCATCATAAAACTCTTTCCGATTTGGGTTGTGAGCACCGCTGGTTGCCTCCTCACCTTTTATTTCATAGATAGGTTTTTCCTGAGGAGGGAGTTGATAGAAAATGGACCTCCTTCCAAACATTCAGAATCAGAGTTATTGCTAGGAGACACGGAGCACAGAAGCGGAGTGTACACAGACGTACATGAGCATTCGAGCCCCGGAGCGATACAGCAAGAAGCTGATTGTGGAGGTGAGCAGAGTAGCTTCTCGCTTTCTGTTAGCGGCTGGGTAAATGTCGCACTGTTGGCCATAACCGTGGTAACCTTATTTGTTGAGTTTCACTCGATCACTGTCGGGAGCATTACAATCCCGCATATGCTGATAAGGAACGTGATCCTGATAGCCCTAACTGTGATATCGCTACTCAGGAGTAGGCCATGTAAAATCGACTTCTCTCCGTTCGCAGACGTTGCGAAAACCTTCCTCGTAATCTTCATAACGATAGCCCCAGTGGTGTCAATCTTAGTTCAGAACTCAGAGGCGATCCACGCCTTTATGATGAGGATGGCGGCTGGTTCAGATGGGACATCCGTGTACTTCTGGCTCTGTTCGCTCACGTCAGCCTTTTTGGATAACGCTCCATCGTACCTCCTGTTTTTCAATATCGCAGGTGGCAATGCGGATGAGTTAGTGAATGCCTACCCCCACATCCTCATAGCCATCTCATCGAGCTCAGTGATTATGGGGACAATCACATACATCGGGAATGCCCCCAACCTGATGATAAGATCGATAGCCGAGAAGAGAGGAATCAAGATGCCATCCTTCCTAGGGTATATGGTTTGGGCTGTGGCTATCATCCTTCCCATCGGCTACCTCCTCCCACGCTTCATCAGGTTGTTAGGGTAAGGGAGGCGAGGACGGGTTCGTTGTTTGCATCCCTGTTGTGCCTGCTCCACCCTCCGCTTGAGCCGCACCATCTACGCCGGCCTCAACTGAAAGGACTGTGGTGCTTCCGTCTGACATAGTTAGTGAGACGTTGTCTTCCGTTACTTCATCTATTGAGAATTCCTCGTGTTGCCCGATGGATGAGTATGGTGTGCCGTCGATCCATACGGTCCAATTATCCTCATCTACGTACAGTATCCCGGAAAGCTTTTTCATGTGCTTCGAGGGGTGTACGGCTTTGCGCTTCTCGATGCTGCGAAGTACGAGTTCGGATTCTTCTGGGCTCATGAATATGGTTCGTGCCTGACTTGTGACCATGTTCAGTATTACAGCTAGCAGCAGTCCTATCTTTGATATAGTTCGCATACTACCTGCACCTTGAGAGCTGGGCTCCTAGCCGAAACCTCAGCGAAGTTCGTTATGTCGATGAGCGATATTCTAACGAATCCAGGTTTGAATTTTTGCAACGCTTCCAGAAACTCGAATACCAATTTCTCATGCCAGAACAGACATGTGATATCAATTTTCTGCATGCTCAGTAACCCGACCTTCGTTTCCTCAAGTACCTGAATAGCTGCATTTTTCGCGAGGTTATCATCGCATATCTTATGGGCAAACTCCTCGAAGTTCTGGCGCTCTCCGGAGAATGAATGCGTTGTTATGAAGTCCAATTTTTGAGGGTCTTGTATCAAGTCCTGTACGGCGGAAAGTGTGCTATTGGTCTCCGTGAATTCCATGGTAATCTCCACCATTCGCGTATGAACCATGATGTTCACAAACACAGCAACTGCCACCGCACAGAGCGCAAAGATGTTACGCCTTACGTACTGGGTTATCGTGCTAAAATCAATCTGTTGGATTCGCCTTATCATCTTTTCACAACGCTAACTTTAACGTCTTTTGCGCTTGGCCCAACGGCTATCGATGCGTTACGTAATATCCCGGCATCATCGCGGATATGCTGTAGCAAGACTGCCTTGCAATCCAAGGAGGAACCATAGCTGTTTGCCTCAAGTGACTGCCACAAGCTTGCCTCATCGAATATGCGCTTATCGATGGACTTAATGACCTTGCGTGCCTCAGTGAGCTTCCCCTTGTGATTCCAGATTTCCAGTAGATCCATGGTGGAGCAAACACATGTAAGCAACGTAACGAAGATACAACCAAGCTTGATGATCTTTTCAGCGCCCCTCGAGTACCGCACGATATCGACTTTGGCGGCTTTAGATATGATCCCCATATGTATCGGTGAGGCTTTTGTGAAGTTCAATATGACGTCCCTGCTGACCGAGTGGATAACGATGTCGCTTGGTTTAATCTTCAATATCTTGTTAATGTACTTCAGGGTGTTTTCGATCTCTGTCGTTCTATCAAAATTGCTAGTATCTCCGCTTCTGTAGTAAGCGCAGCTTCCGTCACATGTTACGATCATCTCCCACGACTCATCGCATTCAATGATTAGCAGCAGGGCAGCAAACACGCGTACATCAGATTCGTGCAGATCGTAGTAGTGCCTGGCTACCAGTAATGGCCAACACGATATGGATAGAATTGGATTCTTAGCTGCAGGTAGCCCCTGGACAAATGCCAGTATTTCAGGCTGCATCCGCATATCGCACATGATAACGCTAGAGCAGCCAGGCTGCGCAGATGCCTCATAAAACATAGTATCAATCGACTCATCCTTCTCAGAGAGGAGGTTCGTAGCTAGTGCGCGGATATCGCCACTTTTCAGATTGCTAGCTGATATTGATTGGCAGGCCAGCGTACTGCTATGAATGGCTACCTCCACTGGAATAGCAGTGTTTTTGTTAAGATACTCAAACACCTCCTTCTTATCTTGCGGACCGAAATCCGAGGTATGCTGCAACTTCCCATTCTTGAAATGGCAAAGGAGGAGGTTATCATCGAACACAACAATCCTTATAAATTCCTCAAAATTGCCATACCTAAACATGTGACTGATATTCAACATAGTATACCGACCGCTCACAAGCTTTCCCCACCTCCCTCAGCTTCGGATACAATTCGTAAAAAAATAGTTAATTTTGCATAATTTTTTGCAATCCTAGCAATTTTTTTTGAGGCCCATATCTGGGAGGTGAACTCTCATGTGGCTGTAAGGATACGAGTGCCAAAAAATAACCTCTTCCGTTATGTCTCTTCAGAAATGCGATAGCGCATTGTGGCTCGAGTAGTAGGGTTTAATATAACTGCTTGTGCCACAGTTTTGTTTGTGATTCAACTACTTAGAGAATTTTTCCTAACGAGACTTAAAAAGGCTTACATTCTTTTTTACACAGCTGTTTTGATGGACTTCTATCTTTGGGTGAAAACTCTCACTTTCTCATTTACCCCTCATCTTCCTGAGTACACTTCTGGCTCCTTCATCAATCGGAGTAACCACCCTTCCACCGACGTCCACCGGCTCCGGGTAACTGCCGCTTTCAACAGCATACTGTAAGAGCACATTGGGAGGTATATTGAAGTATTTTCCAGTGCGTACATCCATCACCATAATACCCTGATTCGCTTGTGATTGTCTACCTCCACCCATCATCATCTGACCCTGACCTTGGTTACCTTGCTGCTGTTGGAAGCCTCCTTGCTGCTGTCTACCTCCACCCATCATCATCTGACCCTGTCCTTGGTTACCTTGCTGCTGCTGGAAGCCTCCTCCTTGTTGCTGTCTACCTCCACCCATCATCATCTGACCTTGGTTACCTTGCTGCTGCTGTTGGAAGCCTCCTCCGTGTTGCTGTCTACCTCCACCCATCATCATCTGGCCTTGGTTACCTTGCTGCTGCTGGAAGCCTCCTTGCTGCTGTCTACCTCCACCCATCATCATCTGGCCTTGGTTACCTTGCTGCTG
>JAIRZU010000012.1 GCA_031267075.1 Holosporales bacterium | reverse complement strand
CTTGGATTCTTTACAAAGAACTCATAGTTAAGCATGTTTTTGTCTCTATCTTGGGCTCATACGTAGAATGACTTTTATCAAAATTCGAGGAAATTTGCAACTTTTGCAACAACTCTAATATAAGCACAAGAACCGGAAAGGAAACCGAACAATGAAACTACTGAAGCTATTAACGATTGGATTGCTGCTGGGAACCGCTGCGTATGCCGCGAGCGATACACCACAAAAAACCGCCACGATCAACGGAAAACAAGTCGCTCTTAGTGATTGGACAACCAGTCTTGAAACGCTCATCAGAAGTAGAGGCAAAAACGCAGATACTAAGCTCGCTAACAGTATCATTGAAACTGTTCAGTGCCCTGTGGAAGAACACTACGGGAAGGGAGCCTGGCAAGAACTACGACAGCAACTAAGCAACGCAGATCAGGCTGAGCTCGCCCAGATACTCCCTAATACCGACTTGCCCAGCCCTGTTCCCCAGTGACGACGACGGCGAATAACGAGATACATGTCTCCTGGGGAGCGGTGAGGAGCCCTCCCCTGAGAGACATCTCACATACCACATGTGTGCTCGTTCAGAATCGGTTTGACATTTCGAGGCCAAATGTATAATCATGTATTGAAGTGATGCGCTCTTAGCTCAGTTGGATAGAGCAACAGCCTTCTAAGCTGTGGGTCGGGAGTTCGAATCTTCCAGGGCGCACCATTGTGCATTCATAGGCCTCTCCTCACCACCCCCACCTACTGCCCTTGTGATATGTAGTTGAAGGTTTTCATATCCTTTGGAGAAAACATGTTTTTGTAATCCAGGATAGTGGGTTTGGAGTTAGGTAGCTTGTTCATGAGCTCACGGATCTTCTTAAAATCGAGCGATATGAACTCGTTCCAATTTGTCATGATCACCAGGATGTCGCTCTGGCTTACCGCATCATAGGCCGATTCCGAGAGAGAGAAGTTTTTATGGTTGATTATCTCGGGGGGGATTATGGAGCGTTCTCCACGGACTGGTTTGAACAGAGGGTCATAGACGTTAACCTCGATATTCTCCTCCTTCAGAAGGTCGCTAATTACGAAGATGCTGGGGGACTCCTTGATATCACTTGTGAATGGTTTGAACGAAAGCCCCAAGATTGCTACTTTTTTCTTGAGCTGAATCGGAAGCATTTTGCCTTCTTCACCGTATAGAAGCTTCATGATCCTAGGCTTGATGGCGGAGATTCTGCTCCTGTTGCTTTCGATGACCGTATTGATAACCGATAGGTCAACTCCCAGGGATTTGGCCGTCTGCGAAAGTATCCTCACGGTTCTTGGGAAGGACGTTCCACCGAAGCCAGGAGAGACCTTAAGTGCCTTATTCCCTATCTCATGATCCAGTGTCATACACTTGATTACTGTGTTAATGTCGGCTTCACACCTGCTACAGACATCTGCTATCTCGTTGATATATGTCATCTTAACGGTGGAGAATCCGATCGTCGCTGCCCTTACTAGCTCCACCGTTTCAAATGATGCGAACACAAACTGGACCCTCGAGGCAACGAGGGGAGCGTACATTTGAAGCATGATATTCTTTGAAGCCTCGGAGCCTGTATTCGTTCCAACTAAAACGAAGTTGGGCTCAACGAAGTCTTGCATCGCGGAGCCCTCACGTAGGATACCAGGATTTGCGATAACATCATACTGCTCTCCAGGCCTGATATCAGGCCTCAAAAACCTCACGTTATTCGCGATAACGGAGCAGGCTCCAACCGGGACGTTCGTCTTTATGATCATAGCGGTGTAGTGATCTCTGCTGAGTTCTAACGACACCTTCTCCACCACATTATGGAGCCCCGACATATCGGAATCACTGTTTGCAATAAGCGTCGGAACTGATATAATGATGATGTCGGACTTGTGCACCAGGCCGTACACATCTTCAGAAAATGTTAATCTGCCGGAGGTGGCGTGTCTCGCTAATGCCTGCTCAATCCCGGGCTCATCCGATGGCGCTACATTATCCTGCAATCGCTTTACTTTAGCTGGGTCCTCATCGCAAAGCCATACATTGAATCCAAACTCACATAGACACGCAGCAGAAACAGTTCCTACGAACCCGCCTCCTATAACAGTGATTACCACTATATAACACCGCAGCCAAATCAGCAGTGCTATGATAGCATCTCGGTGCCTACCCAGCAAGGAGCATAAAAATTTATGCAGACTTATGTAAATATAATTTCGACTCCGATTGGAAATTTGAAAGACATAACACTTAGGGCGATAGAGACATTGCAATCCGTCGACGTCATACTGTGTGAAGATACTCGAGTTTCGCACAAGCTCCTCGCGCACTACGGCATCCAAAAGCAGCTTATGATATACAATGATCAAACGGCAAAATCAGCTATCCCAAAGATTGTGAGATCCATCAAGACGGATGGGAAAAGGTACGGGCTGATATCCGATGCTGGAACACCTCTGATCTCCGACCCAGGCTACAGACTAGTTACGGCTTGCATAGAGAATGAGATTGGGTACACCGTGATCCCTGGAGCATCATCTGTTCTATCCGCCCTCATCCTCTCTGGCCTCCCGAGCGATAGGTTTCTTTTTGCCGGCTTTGCTGATATCAAGAAATTTCACCAACTCACAAATGTGGATGCTTCGATAGTTTTCTTCGAATCGCCACGGAGGCTGCTTGCTACTCTACATCAAATGGAAAAGCAATTCCCAACTAGAGAGGTGGCGGTCGTAAGGGAAATCACCAAGATCCATGAGGAGGTCGTACGTGGGAGCTTCAGCACTGTGATAGAGCATTTTGAGTCCCATCCTCCTCGTGGTGAATTTGTAATTCTGCTCTCTCCTCCGAAGCAGCAGTCTCCTCAGTCTGAGCTAGCGGAATTAGCTCCACTCATACGAGAGCTAGCCGGCAAAATCTCACGTAAAGACCTGAGCGAGATCCTCAGCAGCTACACAAAGATCGGCAGGAGCAAGGTGTATAGGTACCTGGGGGAAACCAGCCCCCTCACATAAACCTCCATAATCAGTTTCTTGCTCTGATTATGGAGTGAAGGGGAGAGATGGCAGCTCAACCCCTTCATGCCTGTGTGTGGAGGTACGTTCTACTCTCAATCTGCATTGTGGCAGCAGAGCCAGCTACCTATTCGCTGCCAGATGGATGATCTGGCTGGGTTTCGCCGCCGCTGGCCTCGAGGAACTCGCAGTTCTGCATCTCCTCTAGCTTGTCCTCTTCGGACCTGTACTGGATTAATGGTAGGTGTCGCTGCGCATTTCCTTGCTGGCCCATTCTCTTCTTTTCGGCCTGCGCCTGTTGTAGCTGTGCCGATACCTCTCTTATCCTCTGTGCTTCCTGTTCTTCCCTCCGTCTTGCTTGTTCTAGGCTTTCCATCTGGAGATTCAGGTTACCCCACCAGAACCCCGTAAACGACCGTGCTTCATATTCCTTCTCAGCGGCAGTAGGTTCCCTCTTGAGTTGTGGCCCCCTCCCCCCACTAGGTGCTTCTCCAGCAATGGTACAGCACGTGGCGCACATCGCCTCACCATTCCCGGTCATCATGACCCCGGCTGCTACCATGCTAATAAGCAGCATGCTGCTCTTCTTCAATCTTGTTCTCATACTTCCCTCTAAGTGACGTTGGATTAACCGTTACAGTATACTTCTGAGCTGCGGGCTTGTCAAATCTTATTTTTACTTCCATTACGTGGGATGGGCATAAACCCTCGCCATTATGCCTATGAGCATGACTTAAAGATTAGGCCCTGTTAGGAAATTTTACATTAGGGTTGTTGCATAAGCTCTCCCGAAAATCGCACGTACAGTTTTGGGGGATTAAACAACAACTCACCGGCTTTAGCCGGTGAGTTGTTGTTTATAACACATAGAGGTAGGTGCTCAGAGACCCGTAATACGCCCATGAGAAAATAATCTTCTCCGTTAACTAAATTTTAACCCTTCACATGCTAACCTACTTATAGAATCTTATATCCTCAAGGGGAGGAAAACATGAAAAGCAAACTTGTAACATCAACACTCATTCTAGGACTAATAGCCTGTGAGGCCTGGAGTTCTAGAGAGAGAGAGTACTTTAGTTGAGAGAGCTGGAGATGGAGTACCTCATCCAAGTAGGGGAACGTTGTTCGAAACCATGGAGTTCCTCCAGAGATCTATCGACAGGACGGAGCTGGAGTTACTGAAGCTCAAGCAATCCATTGAAAAACCATCTTCCATCGAGTTTCCATCGATTGAGCCCATCACGGAGGCACTGACAGATGAGGGGACTGGACTAGCTGCGATTCACGGTCAAGCAACAGCGGCAGCCACCAACTCTAAGGACATGATAGATGCAATAGGTACCAAGTTTGATGATGCCAATGCCGACACAGTGTTTGGCCGGATAGCTGGAGTGCAGGCAACTGTTACAGATACCACCTCTGGGCTACCGAAGATCCTCGAACATGCCGGTAACGCTGCTAACAAATCTGAGGATGCCTGCACAGCACTGACAACCATCGGGGAGGCAATCGGGAGTGAAGGCGACACCGCAGCAACGGCTGAAAACACCGGCTCATTGCATGCAAAAGTGAGAAGGCTGCAAGGGACAGTCGCAGGTCTCCAGCAACTAATCGGTACCCCAGTGGTGTACCCGTGTCACATACCACCGACGCTATTCGGCGCTATTCTCGAAACCAGAACAACATTTCTTAACACCTCACGGCTATACGCGGCGAGGATACTCGAAGCAGTAGAGCCGGCTGGCGAACTCCCACCTGAACCCGGAACTGCGCAGTATGAGCCAACACCAGAGCCATACCTGTGTCCCACATGCCAGCGGATAGCCGCGCAATTAGTTAGGGATACCGTCAGCGCCCTGGGCCTCCCACAGCCCTACGCGGACTGGCTGGCGAACAACGTCCACAATACATCTTGCGTAGCCGGCTTAGCTGAGGCCTGCCCTTATGGGAGCGCCCACATCGAAAGCGGAGAATCCGACCCCGGGACCCCATCGTACGCATCCACCGGACTTTACGTAGACGTGAGCGACTGCCCACCGGATGAGGCTATGACAGCAGTGGCAATAACCCAAGAGGGCAGCTCGATCGGTCCAATGATAGTTTACACACAGGATAGAGCGCTAGCCGCCACGCCACTTGAGGGTAGCTGTCTCGATTGGATCTTGCAGGTAGCGGACCTTGCGATGACCCGCACCAACGCACGAATAGAAATAGCCATCATCGCCACAGATGCAGACTACTTCCACACAACCAGCTCAGGTGCGGCCGGAAATCACCATTGGTTCGCATATACTCCAAACGCTCCCTACCCCCAGTACAACTACGGCGCCGAAAGCACCTTCAAGCTGGCAAGCGGAGTCATAGAAACTTTGCAAGCGGCCAAGGCAAAAACCAGGTACGGGTACTACAACAAACCCACAGCCTACGTCTCCTACACCAGGCCTCCACTGGTCTAACAACAGGAACGTCGTGGGTAGCCCGAATGGTTGCCCACATCCACACATTAGCACGAAAACAAATTTAGGGATGGCCTGGTGTCGTGCTATAGTCTATGCGGATTTCCCAGGCGCATGTTGGGCTTTAGGATTTTTAACAGTGTAGCCAATTCGAGCACGTGGAAGTGTTGTATGCACATGATGCAGTACGTTCGTCCATACAGGCGCCGTACTGTCTTAGCTATAATCTTCTGCTGCATGTCGAGCTCGATGGATGCGTTCATAGCATGGTCTTTGAAGTCATACACAGATATGGTGATAGTGGCTAAGACAGTTCATGCTGCTTTATACATTCCATTCTGTATAGTTGGGTTTGCCGTCATCCAAGGAACCTTGAACTATTTCGCAACGTACCTTAACGCCTGGGTGAGCTGGAAAATCTCAAACGATATGAAGCTTAAACTTTACAAGAAGCTGCTTGGGCTTGAGACATCATGCTTCGACAACACCAGCTCCGGTGAGGTCATACTAAGATTCAATAAGGACGTTGATACCGCCAGCAACGGAGCACTAACCAAACTCAAAACTGCTGTATCGAGAACGGCGGCATCAGTTTCCTTAATCTGCGTACTGGTATGTAACTCCTGGAAATTGGCGATCATTGCTATCATCA
Source organism: Holosporales bacterium (assembly GCA_031267075.1). Taxonomy (GTDB): domain Bacteria; phylum Pseudomonadota; class Alphaproteobacteria; order RUG11792; family RUG11792; genus JAIRYU01. Next base: position 15,452 of record JAIRZU010000012.1, on the reverse strand, counting down.
CATTCGGCTTGTCATTCATTCCGATTTCCAAAATCAGGAAGAAGATGCAGGCTGCGATAAATGAAACGGTCATTGCAGATTCGCAGGTCATCTCGGTTTACAACGAAAGCTACGATGGGAATAGAACGATAGCGGCTTATAACCTCGCGGAGCATCAGGCCAAGAAACTATGGAGCGTTCTAAAAAATGTGTTTAGAATTAATATGAAGATAGCTCAGAGAACCTCGTGGCTATCCCCGACGATGCATACTGTAATAGCAGTAGGTGCCGGGATATCCGTAGCATATGGAAGCCACCTCATAGTCACTAATCAAATTACTAGTGGAAATTTTGTTTCGTTCATAGTGGCGCTCGTCGCCCTCTATAATCCCATCAAAAACATCGGTAACAGCTTCAAGGAGTTCAAGACATCCCTAATGGCAATCGACAGGATAACCGAGTTGCTCGCTGTAGAACCAACCATAAAGGAAAAGGCAGATGCCGCCGCTTTCCACGACCTACGAGATGGTATCTCATTCGCCGATGTGTGCTTTGAGTATAAAACAGACGTCCCCGTTTTGCAACATATATCTCTTGATGTCAAGAAGGGGGAGACGCTCGCGATTGTCGGTAACTCAGGTGGTGGGAAGACAACCCTCATGAACCTGCTGCTTAGGTTGTATGATGTGACGGCAGGGACGATTCGGATAGATGGGACTGACATTAGGGAGTACACACTGGAGAGTTTGCGTGAGGGCATCGCAGTCGTCTTCCAGGATAATTTCATTTTTGCAGGAACCATTAGGGATAACATTGCCGTGGGAAAGCAGTGTGCTACGGACTCTGAAATTTGGGATGCGATCAAAATCGCAAATTTGGAGGAGTTCGTATCGGGTCTCGATGGCGGGATAAATGCCGAGGTGGGAGAGAGGGGAGTTATGCTGTCTGGTGGCCAGAAGCAGCGCATCGCCATAGCACGTGCAGCCATAAAGAATTCTCCAATCATCATCCTGGATGAGGCAACGTCAGCGCTGGATAACAAGTCCGAAGCCTACGTACAGAAGGCACTCGATAACATAGTCGTTGACAAGACGGTTTTTGTGATTGCTCATAGATTATCTACGATGCGGCATGCCGACAAGATCGCAGTCATAAACAATGGAAAGCTCGTTGAGCTCGGCAGCCATGATGAGCTAATGCAGATCAGCAATGGTCAATACAAAACCCTGTACGACATGCAGTTCCGGGATACGCGGTAAGAAGCGCCTGGGAAGCCCAGGGACAGCTACAAGTAATAGCGGACGCCCGGGAAACCTATGGCGGGAGTGGAGGCGAGGTGGGCTTGCAACCAGTGTCGGTCACTCCAATCGTGAACCTTTGAGTATACTCCCCTCTGTGGTTGATACATTTACATATCTAGACGCCAAAACTCTGCAAGGGGGCACCCCCCGATGGCTTTCGAGTAATGGCTCCGACTCTTCGGGTTTTGTGCGTGGCACAGGAGGTCGTTATACAAACGCCGCGCCAGGATGTCGTACCCGAATAGTACCAAGGTGTGGAGGAATCTCGTCATTCGCAACATGTTGTGATTACCGCGCTCTCCCCCTACTTTAGTGTATAGACGCTGGTTAGCTTCGTAGAAGCCTTGCCCTATCCGGTATCCTATTCCCCAGTAGCTCAGCATGATAGCTGAATTCAGTATGAGGTTGCTCCGTATCCGAGCCAGGTGCACATACGCAGCCCAGCCTTGCTCGTTATTTTGCGTTGTTGCTATCTCTGTCAGTGCCCTTAGCAATCCCACATAGAATTTGGCCTTCCCATCGAGGTACGGTGCATCGGGGGCCTTGTCAGACTTGGCCCAGTTCAGGAAGATGAGTTGCACGAATTTGTGGCCCTCAAACTGATCTGTGGTGCAGTAGCAGAGCTGGTTATTGAGTGCTTGTGCTGCATAGCCCTGATTGCCCACGCGCTGGTAGAAGTCCCTGGTTGTTATTCGTCCCAGCTGGCTCCAAACTAGGGGGTCATTTACTTGTGGTACGAGGGATGCAATGATTTCTTGGGCTTGTCGCACTGCGACTTGGCCGGGTGAGCCGTAAAAATTAGCACATATATTGTCTCGGAGCCATATTTCGACAGGGCTAGCACACAGGCCTTGGCCAGCACCCTGTACGGGTATCCCCACTGGGTGCCGTTCACGGTCGACACGCGCGAATAGGTCCAAGAGGTGGTATGGGGCCCTGAACATGCGGGCACCTATGAGAGTCGCAACAATTAAGTTCATCTCCCGCTGCTGCGCATTCGCATATCCCATGCTCATGTAACTGCTACTGTAGAATGCCTGCACGACTACCACCGCTTCTTGTGCGTCACTAGATAACTGGTTAGCTATTCGAACTTGACTGCTGAAAAAATCTTGGAACCCCCTCCCAGGATTATAGCTCTGCCACTGTTGATAGTTTTTGAGGACTACTTGATCTGCGCATCTAGTAGTTTGTGCACGGTCATCCGGTAGACTGCCATCTGCATTATGGCCCGCAGCCACCATACAAGACACAAGCAGCATGCCCACCATTCTCATTCTCTTCCATCGCTTCATCATTTTGGTTCCTCCTTGAGATAACCAACCTTCCATATCGAAGCTTAAGTATACACGAAACTTCTTCAAGTGTCTACAAATTATGAAGCCCAATTATAATATTTTAAAACTATATTGCATCTAGAATCGACGAGCTGGAGACTGACGGGATGGCACACCCACGAGCTATGGCTAGTGCTCTCGGGCATGGTTCAGTATAATGTTGTATGTACGTCGGTGGACTGTGATTGGGTAACTCTTGCATGAAGACGGGTTCTAAGTTTGTTTGTCAAGAATGCGGAGCGATCCTAGCGAAGTGGATGGGGCAGTGCGATGTTTGTCGCGGGTGGAACTGCGTCGTAGAGGAAGTCATAGAGATCGCTAATCCTAAGAGCGCTGTATGCATCCCCGATGATTTCCTCGTAGCTCTTCCTGAGCCTGGTGATTTTAGTGAACTAAACGAACCTGTTACTAAACGCCATAGAAGCACGTTGGAGGAGCTTGATAGAGTTCTAGGTGGAGGGCTGGTTGATGGCTCAGTGATATTGTTAGGTGGGCCACCTGGTATCGGTAAGTCCACCCTGCTACTCCAGTTGCTATCCAACATCAGTGAGATCGAGAATTATGTTTACATCTCGGCGGAGGAATCGACTAAGCAGGTTATGCTGCGTGCTAACCGACTCGGAATACATAACCCAAATCTTGTGATTGCATCATCCTCTGACATCCACCAGATTCTGCAGGCGATCAGGCAGTTTAGACATAACAGCATAGTGGTCATAGACTCCATACAGACCGTCTCATCTAATCTCATCCAATCTCCACCAGGTAGCATTTCGCAGGTTAGATTCTGCACACAGGAGCTCGTGAAATTCGCCAAGGCCAATGACGTGATAGTAGTCATCGTCGGGCATATCACGAAGGATGGAGCCATCGCTGGTCCGAAGACTCTTGAACACATGGTGGACTGCGTTCTGTACTTCGAAGGCGATAGAGCGTTGGATTACAAAATCATCCGAGGTGAGAAGAATCGTTTTGGGCCGACAGATGAGATTGGTGTATTCGCGATGACAGGCGGTGGCCTCGAGGAAATCCATAATCCGTCAGCTGCATTCTTATCGGAACACGATAACCAGGTAAGTGGAGTTGCGGTGTTCTCCGGCATAGAGGGGACGCGCCCAATTTTGTCTGAAATGCAGGCGCTTGTCTCATACACAAGCCTCGCAATCCCAAGACGATCATCAGTGGGCTTCGACGTGAATCGGCTCTCGATGCTGGTCGCTGTCCTGGCTACAAGATGCAAAATGAGCTTTTCAAACAAAGACATATTTGTTAACATAGCAGGAGGGCTGAGGATCACGGAGCCTGCAGCAGACCTCGCAATAGCCGCCGCCATCATCTCCGCTGCCAATCAAAAGCCGCTCCCTACCAGGTCTGTATTTTTCGGTGAAGTAGGATTATCTGGTGAGCTGAGGCAATCACCACTTTCCTTCGCTCGAGTGAAAGAGGCCCTTAAGCTCGGTTTCATCAACATATTCTGCGCCCATAAAACTGAGGACTTCGAGAGCAGCCCAGAGCTCAACGTGGTAAAAGTAAAATCCATCAGAGACCTGGCAACCATGCTGCACAAAGGTGGGTTGGAGTGATCTCTTCTCTAACTTTCCGCATGGTCTCGCCTATTAAGAATTGAGTTTCGTAAGCCGAAGCAAGAAATTGATTGTGGAAGTTTATGGAACTGGTCTATTGCCATCAGGCGATTCTGGCTCCGGGTCTGATTCCTGTAGAGCTGATACACCATGCAGTATATCTACGGCGCGTTGTATTATTGGCTGTTCTGCGTATGGTGCGGTTTCGGGCTTCTGTTCCTCCTCCTGAGTAAGTTTCGCAATATCTATATCTGGAGAGATTCCGGTCTTGTCGATGATATTGCCGTTGGGAGAGGTGAAGTACGCGGTTGTAAGTTTAATAGCACCCTTGCCGGGAATTGGAATTACAGTCTGAAGAGAGCCCTTACCGTAAGTTTTCTGGCCTATCAGGATTGCACGTTTATTATCGCCAAGTGCAGCGGCTACAAGCTCTCCACCAGATGCCGTGTTTGAGCCGATCAGCACTGCCATAGGAAGCCCATTTAATACATCATTGTCAGTAGCAAAAACAGTCTTGGTTTCATCGGCGTTCTTGGATTTAAATTCGACGATCTTCTTGTTGGCGAGGAAGAGATCACAAACGCTAATGGCCTGCTCAAGAATGCCACCTGGGTTGTTGCGGAGATCAATGATAACTCCCTTAGCATCTTTCTTGAGGAGCTTCGCAATGGCATTCGACACATCACTAAACGTCCCATCGTTAAAATAGTTAATCTTGATAATGGCAATATCCCCAGCGAAATCCAGCCTAACGCTTCGTAGCTGAATGACGGACTTCTTGAGTCTGAATTCCATCTCCTCGGTCTTATTGCGGATGGCGTGTACAGTAACTTCCATAGCGCTATCGGAACTGAGCTTTGAAACTATCCTCTTCATGCTCATCTTCAGCACATCCTCCTTATTGATGTGAGTTATCACATCTGCGGCTTTCAAGCCTGAAATAGCGGCGGGGCTATCATCAATGACGGATACCACTTCGATCCCCTCGGTGCCTTGCTTTATCTCAACGCCAATCCCAAGGAAGGAGCCTCTTGTTGATTTGTGGAAGGCGTCGCATTCATCCTGAGTTATGTAGGTTGAATGTTCATCGAGCACCTGCAGCATCCCATTTATCGCTCCTATCTCCAGCTTCTCCCTTGATACATCACTGGCATAGCCACTTTTTATTTCGTTGATTATTTCTTTGAGGACGTCACTTGCATCCAGCAAGTCCGCCACAATATCGCTGCTGCTAGTATTCTCTTTCTTTTTGCAGGAGGTCGCGAGAACCGCCACTGCCAAGCCGAATGCCGTAACAACCTCCCAAAAATACTTCATACTTGTTAGGACATTTTCCACGCACGCGGCACCTCTATATGATACATAATATACAGTCGTTGGATAACCTAGTACTTTTGCCAGATGTTGCTCTTCGTAAAAAAAATGTTGCCCAAAAGCATCTTTTTCAGATTCCTGCTTATTTTGGTGACGCCAGTCGTTGCCTCGCAATTGGTCGTCAGCATCATTTTCAGTGAGAAATATACGCAGGTAGTTCTCGGAATTATATCGAGGCAGATGGTTGGAGAGGCTATCGCAGTAACGAAGCTTCTTGATATGGGGTGCAGCGATAAGTACATAGATACCCTCAAGGAAAGCATGAAAATCAGCATCGTTGTTAGTAGCAACAAAAAGCTGGAAAAGATTGGTATTTCTAAAAGTCATAAGGCCTACAGGCTCCTAAGAAGTGCTCTTGTGAAAAGGGGGTACGACGAGTACTACATCGACACATTTAACGATAGCATGGATATATACGTCCCATCGGATAACGGTAACGACGTCTATAAAATCTCCTTCTCAAGGAGGAACATGTACATGAAAATCATACCGGTCGTTCTGGGAAGTGGGGTCTCGTCCGCGACCCTGCTCCTCATTATAGCACTCATCTTTTTGAAAAATCAAGTAAGGCCCATAAAAAAATTAGCGAAGGCTGTGACTGAGTTTGGCAGGGGAATCGATACGTATGAATACAAGCCGGAGGGGGCATATGAGATCAAAATCGCCTGGACCGCCTTCTGTGAGATGAAGAGAAAAGTTAAGGAGCTTATGGATAGGAGAGTGAAGATCCTAGCTGGTATTTCACACGATCTAAGGACACCCCTCACCAAAATGAAACTGCAGCTTTCACTGATGCCGAAGACAGCGGAGACGGAGTGGCTTGCATCCGATGTTAACCTTATGATAAAAATGACTGAGAGCTTCACGTTGCATGCAGCAGAGCAAAACAACGAACCGTTTGTTATGCGTAATCTCCTGGCTTTTCTGAGGGAGGTGTCGAAGGACTATGCTTCCGATAAATTCAAGGTTCATGTCAGTGGTCCTGAAGACATGGATATCGCCGTGAAGTACATCTCACTGAAACGTGCGTTCGGCAACATCATAGCCAACGCGAAGAAGTATGCTAGGAACATACACATAACGTTTGATAGGACCGATAATAACATGGTCACCATAAGGTTTGTTGATGATGGCCCAGGCGTCGATAAGGGGATTGCCGATGATATCTTCTACCCGTTCGTACAGCAGCAAAATAGTGCACGCACCCATACGGAAGACGTCGGCGTTGGCCTCGGACTCAGCATCGCAAAAGACGCAGTAACAATGCATGGAGGTACGATTTGCGTTGATGATACACAGAGTGGCGGCGCCTTCATCATCTCGATTCCAATGAGCCCCAAGTGAGGGTAGAGGCAGTCATCAGACTCCATTCAAAACACTTCACAATCAGCTTCTTGATGCGTTGATCCGGTGCTCGAATGCTCATATACGCCTGAGTACACTGCGCTTCTCCGCCCCGTGTCTCCTAGCAATAATCCTGACTCGATAGGCCGTGTTGTAATGTAGCAACACTTATTGCGTCTTGTTATAGCGGCATGGATGAATTGTGTGTACTGCAGAGTGCGAGATCGGGGAGAATCGATAGCAGGAGTTGGTTGTTTAAATTTTTAGGAATGGAGATAAATTATGAATGGAGTTAAGAAGATATTAATGGCTGGAGTGGCCGCTGGAGTGCTTGGTGTGGCGCCTGTCAATGCCGCTAGTCCTTGTCCAGGTGGTGGAGTTGGTTTAGGGCTTACTGGTGGTGTTTCAATAACCAAAATCAAAGTCCCGTCCGCTAGTGGGAACAATGCTGCGGGTAACCCAACCGTGCAGTCGGCTATGAAGCTCAGAAAGACGATGCCGTTTTTTGCGGCCTTGCTGGAGTATATGGCCAGATGTAATGATGTCCTAATCGGGATACAAGCAGAGTTCGGTACATCATTTGGGAAAAAGGCTGGTACTGGTACTACGACTGCTGTTGCTGTAGGAAACGTTCACCTCGTACTTCGCCAGCAGTTCTTCGTAATGTTTAGGGCGGTAGCAATGTGGATGATGACACCGAACTTTGGCATAGGCCCAACCATTGGGATTAAGTGCCAGAGGATTCGTGGAAGTATACAGGTCCCAGAGGATGATGACACTGCCGGTGCTGTGCAAAAAATCAAAGGCAAATTCAAGACTGGGGTCTTTGTTGGGCTTTGCGGTAGGGTTTACTGTACACCGAATATATCTGTCAGTGTCCACGTTGAATACCAGGCTATAGCATCGAAGTTTGCGTTCCCACCTGAGGTTACTACCGCAGGTACCGCTGATTTCCATCAAAAAGCACGCATTAGAGATCTTAGATTGGGAGCCGCTTTCATATATACATTCTAGTGTAAGTCTGAGTGGTTTTGTCGCTCTTTGATGATATGCGGACCGGGTTTTGCTCGGTCCGCACATGTGTGTTTCGTGTAGTTTTAGTCTTCTAGTGCAGTAGCGAGTGCGTGATCGTAGGGAATCGTTGAATTTAGTTCTTGTGTATCAAAACTTTCCGAAGTGTACAATTTGTCCAAGCCGATAAGCTTCCGTTTTTGAGATGGAAATGCATGTGTTATGCAGGCTGATATGGCTCTTGGGTTGTAACTTCTGAGTTTGCTAATAGCATTGTTGATCGTCCTGCCGCTATCGATTATGTCGTCCACTATTATGCAGTGTCGTTCGGCTATCGATGATGTGTTGCTCATCATTTCAGAGTTTTTATCGATTGTTACGAGTGGTGCCTTGAGATGTTCTGCGAACTGAGCTGCCCTGGGAATCGCCCCGAGATCTGGAGCGATGATTACCACATCTTCCACCACCTCAACTACTTTACCAAAAATCTCATGCGGTAGTATGTTGATGATATTGTGATCCCGTAAGATCGAATCGTTATGGATATCGACTGTGATGATTCTACTCACCCCAAGAGCGTTGAAGGTTTTGAAAATCGTTTCGTGTATGGTTGAACTATTTTGTCTTGAATATGGGATGTAGGGAATCACAGCATCGATCTTCTTGCAGTTTTCGCATAAGCCGCACATAAGCATGAACTGCACAAGCTGCTTGTTGATATCATCGATTTTTGGGAATATGACAATTGCGCGGTCTGCCTCTATGCATATCTCACCAACGTTGAATTCGCCATTTGGGAAATCTGCAATGCCAACCTCAAGAGCCTCAACTCCCAAGTGCTTGGCGACTCTCTGCGCGAGTGATGCATTGGTTCTTTCATGTACTATGATCGTATCGTACTTCAATATTCCACCTTAGTTAGATACAGGCCATAAGGAGGGGCGGTAGGTCCTGCAGCCGTCCTATCCATTGATTCAAGTAGCTGCTGGATGTGGTCTACTCGCTTGATTCCTAGTCCGATCTGCACGAGAGTACCTACCATGATCCTTACCTGATTATGTAGAAATGACCTTGCTGCTACTTGTATGATTACTCTGTCTCCATCCCGACGTACTTCTACAGATGATATCGTCCTAACGGGATTAGCAGCAGAGCAGTGTGCAGATCTAAATGCATTGAGGTTATGTGTACCGATGAACAGCTTTGCCGCTTCATTCATTGCTACATCATCGAGCCGCCGTACGATATGCCACATTCTGTTAGCATGAATTACGGATTTGATATTGCGGTTGAGAATGATGTACTCATAGTGGCGCATGATAGCTGATGCCCTAGCATGGAATCCATCAGGTGCGATTTCTGCAGATGTGATTACGGCACCAGAATCTATGAGGTAGCTGTTTATTCCGATGTGCAGCTTCCATATGTTAGCTCTCCATTTCTCGGCAAGCTCACCGTTGGGTATATCGAAATGGGCAACCTGGCCAGTCGCGTGTACTCCTGTATCTGTCCGTCCCGCACCATATAGCTCCACGCTTTCAGCGCCGTTGAAAAGCCTTGATATAGCATGCTCTACCGTCTCCTGTACTGAGATTCTATCATTCTGTTTTTGCCACCCATAAAACTGCATACCATCATATTCAACGGTGAGCTTGATCCTCATATGATTGCTACTTACAATACGGAGCTTTTGCACATCAACCTCACTAAATGTAAATGAAAATGCTACTTTTTGATATCGCTAAATTCCTCAGCTTCACAGTGCTGAAGAAGCGAGCAAGATCACTAGCCTTTTTGGAAGCAGTAAGGCTCCTCATATATTTTCCTTCGCTAGATTTTACATGCTCCGCTGTGGCAGGTATCACTAATCACCTGTCTTTCCGATGCGCTGTCTCTGGTGTTGTGGTAGTACAGAGTCTTGACACCCACAGAGTATGCATACAGCAAATCCTTCAGCATGGTTTGCATTGAAATTTTCCCATCTGGGAATTTTGTAGGATCATAGTTTGTGTTGGCAGAGATCGATTGATCCACGAATTTTTGCATGATGCTAACGTTGGTCAGATATCCGAAATTGTCTTTTATATCCCACAGCAATTCGTAGTTTGGGCCTATGGTTTCGATATCCGGAACCACTTGCTTAAGAACGCCATCCCTGCTTTGCTTAACCGAAATTAATGCCCTTGGTGGTTCAATTCCGTTTGTTGAATTGCTCACCTGCGAGGAAGTTTCAGACGGCATAATCGCCGTAAGCGTGCTGTTTCTCATACCATATTTTAGAACCCTCACTCGCAAGGCTTCCCAATCCATTTTCAAAGAATCCGGGCTGATAATTTTATCCACACCTTTTTTGTAGTATGTATCAATAGGCAAGATCCCTTTGGAGTATTTTGTCTCATTAAATTGCTCACAGGGGCCTTTGAGTTTCGCGAGTTCGACAGAGGCATCGATGCAGTAGTACTGGAGCATTTCGAACAGCTCATGTGTCGTTTTGAAGCTTTCAGCAGAAGACATTTTGAGGCTGTGCCTCGCTAAAAAGTTCGCAAAATTTATGATCCCTATACCGAGGGCTCTCCTCTTTTTTGTGCTCTGCTCTGCTTCGCGAACTGGATAAGTCTGATGATCGATCAAGGCATCTAGAGCATACACAAGCAACCTAGTACACCGGCGCATTTGCTCTCGATCCAATCCGATCTTCCCAACATTAATTGCAGCTAGAATGCAGATTGAAATTTCTCCTGCTTCTTTATCAGTACTGCTGAGAGGCTGCGTTGGTAACGTTACCTCGGCACACAAATTGGATTGTTTGATAGGGGCAATTTTTTCCAAAAATGACGAATGGGTATTGCAGTGATCTACATTCATTATGTACACCCGGCCGGTGCTGGACCGCTCCTTCATCAAGAGGGAGAAGAGCTCTGAGGATTTTACTTTCCTCTTAAATCTTATGAATTCATCGGCTTCATATTTTTCGTACAGCTCAGCGAACTTTTCTTGATCGCTGAAGAAGGACTGGTACATGTCCGTAACCTCGTGTGGAGAAAACAAAGTCACATCCTGCCCAGCTTGCAGTCTCCTGTATAGAAAGCCGTTTATCTGTATCGCATAATCCATGTGCCGTGCGCGATTCTCCTCTGTCCCTCGATTGTTTTTCAGAACCAACACACTCTCAATTTCAACATGCCAAAGAGGACAGTAAACCGTGGCTGCCCCATTCCTTATTCCTCCGGCAGAACAGCACTGAACCGCCGATTGGAAAAACTTCAAAAATGGCGTAATCCCGGTATGATGAACGGCACCATTTCTAACGGGTGAACCTTTAGCTCTTATCTGTCCGGCATTTATACCTATCCCAGCCATTCTGGAAACGTAACTTATAATGGCAGTTCCTGTAGCCGCAATGCTGTCCAAGGAATCTCCACATTCAAGCAGCACGCAGGAGCTGAACTGACGTAACGGTGTACGGACTCCAGCCATTATAGGAGTTGGAAGCGAAATGTTTTGTTCTGATAAGTGATGATAAAACTCCTTGATGACAGCCGCCCTCTCAGATTTGTTAGAAGAGAAATCTTGAAAGATCGCCAAGCAGATGCACATGTAAGCCATTTGCGGGCTTTCCAGAATCTGGCCGGTTGTTCTATTTTTTACCAGGTACTTCCCTTCCAGTTGCTTAGTGGCGGCATATGAAAATTTCAAATCCAGGCTATGATCTATGAACTTATCAAAATCGTCAAGCTCCTCTCGGGAGTATTTCTGCAGCAAGGTTATGTCGTACCAATTCTCATCGCACATACGCTTTATGTGATCGTATAGGGTTGGCGGAGTCCACTGGCCATACGCCATCTTACGAAGTTTAAAGATGTTAAGGTTAGCTGCAACATATTGGTAGTTTGGGGTCTGTTCCGAAATTTTGTCAGCTGCGGACTTTATGATGATGTCCTGGATTTCAGATGTTGTGATTCCGTCATAAGCTTGAACTCCGACGTGAATAACAATGTCGGATAGGGATACATTCTCTATGCCAGCACACGAGTGCTCAACGATTTTATGAATGCATTCCTCGTTATATGGAACGCGGTTGCCGTTCCTTTTCACAACCATAATGGACATAATTTTTACCTCAATTTATATATCTATCTCGCCAAGGGAAGCCGGATCCATTTCAACGTTTACCTGATTAGTAAGGTAGGAACTCATCTCCACTTCCTGGGGTGCTACCTGCACATCATCCGAGCTCAGCCATGTTTGGATCCACGGGATAGGATTGCTTTTCACGGAGAATGGACAGCTAAGCCCAACGTCATGCATACGGATCCCAGCTAGATAGTGAACATAGTCAGTTAGAATTTTTTCATTTAATCCCAGCATTGATCCATCTCTAAACAGGTATTTTGTCCAAGCTACTTCCTGCTGGATGACGTCTAAAAATACCTCTTCTGCTAACGGACGACATTTCACAGCGATGGTAGCCCATTCCTTCCCCTCCGATCCATTAGCGATATTGAGAAGCATCCTCTGAGTTCCAACCAGATGAAGCATTTCATCTCGCGCTATGAGTTTGATAATCTTGGCATTTCCTTCCATGAGCTCTCGTTCCGCAAATGCGAATGAACAGGCAAAGGACACGAAAAACCTTATCGCCTCCAGAGCATGTACCGCGTGAAGAGCCATGTAGATGGCTTCCATATGATCCGTTTCATTGTAACTGACATTTTGAAATCGGCTAGCTGCATCCATTAGTACATTCTGGGCATGCAGCTGATCATAGTAATAGGAAATGGATTCGGCCCTCTTGCTTATCTCTTCATGTGCAACGATATCATTGAAGATCAGATCAGGCTGAAGCTCGATAGCCCTTATGATGTGGGTATAACTGCGGCTATGAACTGTTTCACTGAATGACCAAGTCTCCACCCAGGTTTCTAATTCTGGCAAAGAAACAATCGGCAGAAAAACGACGTTTGGAGAGCGACCTTGAATGCTATCCATCAATGTTTGATACTTCAAATTGCTCAGGAAAATATGCCTCTCATGCTCTGATAATTGTTTATATTGGATGCCATCCAATGTGACATTGACCTCTTCCGGCCTCCAGAAATATGACAGCTGCTTCTCTATTAATTTCTCAAACACACTGTACTTCTGCTGATCATATCTGGCCACGTTCACAGGCTGCCCTAGAAACATTGGCTCCTTCAGCTGGTCGTTCCTTACTCTTGAGAAGGTCTCGTAGCGTCTGGACATTTTATTACTCTCAATGTGATTTTAGGCATGAATCATATTACCGGGGATAGGGACCAGGCTCGTGTTATTACCATACAGCATCTGAGCCTCAAAAATCGTCACGAAACCCCTGCTTCAACAAGTCTCTCTTTACGGTCTGGATTATACCACCACAGCATCCTTGCATGAAGATTATCTCGCACCCAGGTCTGATTAATGCGCTGGATAAGCCAGCCAGCACCTCCCGCACGAGCACCACCGAGGAGGAGGCGTTGGGTGGGGGGGAGTATGTCTATCCTTCAGGGAGTACGTCGATTTTGAGGAGGGCCCTGCCCATCGCTAGATTATCGTTGTAGTTGATGCATAGGGTTGGGAGGTCCGTTACGCAGTTTGTTGTTGGATCTGATCCGTTTTTTATTATGCTAAAGGTGTCGAGCAGCGTTTTGAGCTTGGTGTCACTGTTCGCTACGGAATGGCACCTATCCGCGACGGTTCCTACTTGCATTGTTGATATTCCTCGCAGATGTGCTGCTAGTACAAACTGTGCTTTGGCAGAATCGACTTCCCAGGTGTTGCCGGTTCCTTCTTGTACATATGCTGCAGCGTAGGCTATCACCCAATCCGATTTGCTTACAGCGATTAAGCGGTCAAAGTTGTTGGAGGAGGAAACCTCGGCATACAGTAACCACCTGAACTTGCCATTGTTTTCGAAAGGAGTAGTGATTGCACGACCATGCCTCTCGATGGTTATGCGTTTACCATGCAGTCTCGTAGCTATCAGCTCGGTTAGCCAATCAGGTAGTAGGGCCCACTCCTTAAGATCCCATCTCAGCCGCTGCTGCTCTATGTACGGGCAAAGTAGATTCTCGATGTGGAGATACAAACCGGTGGCGGGTATTACGGTTGGAGTTGCTGCTACGATTGGTGCATTACCACCCGGCGCGCCAGCTTCATCTTCGGGCTCTTCCTCAGCTTGTGGTTCAGGCTCTTGGACTACTGCTGGATAGCCTAGCAGCTTCTCCATCTGAGCGAGCTTCGCTTTGAGTTGGGTTATCTCTTCCCTGTTCCGTGCTACTTCACGGTATATCCCAGTACCTCCAACCGGTACAGGTACCCCTCCACCTCTCTCAACTACAGGAGTTTCACTCTCTCTCTCTCTAGAACTCCAGGCCTCACAGGCTATTAGTCCTAGTATGAGTGTTGATGTTACAAGTTTGTTTTTCATGTGTTTCCTCCCCTTAGAGGATATAAGATTCTATAAGTAGGTTAGCATGTGAAGGGTTAAAAAATAGTTAACGGATGAAATTATTTTGCACATGGGCGTAAAAATAATTTGCCTCTCAGGACAATGCCCATGTACCATAATTATGGGAGGCCTACTCCAAAATAGTAGCAAACAGTTTTGACATGCTTCCGTACAGGAAGATCAGCATGCCAATTGTGACATTTGTAGCACGACGACAGCCTTGCTTCTGAGGCATGCGAAACAGTGCTCATCTCCAACTGGCTGCATGAACAGGTGTCGCATACACTTCACAACACAGAAGACAGCTAGGACGGAGTAGACTATTAGTGATTCATAGGCTTCTGAGGGCGAAACGAATCTATCATTCGGGAGCTCTAATGTACACAAAGTGAATTATGTGTTGACTTACCTGTAAAGTTGTTTATAATATTCTCAGCAAGGATATGCAATATAAGCTGTCAATCATGAACGTTAAGGTAAAAGTACTCTCAGCTGGGCTGCTAGCGGCATCCGTAGCTACAAGCGTAGACTGCATTCAGCCGAGTCGCAATGCATTCTCAGGCCAGTCACACCGTCTAGGTGACGATGCACCACCACCTGCGCCCCAGCCGTATGAAGGGCAGCCGCCCCCAGGCTACCAGCGAGGTGCCTACGGAGCGCCGTTTAACTATAGGCCACGGACGTTCGAGACCCCAACCAATCCCAGAGTCCATCATGCACCACCACCTGCGTACCAGCCGTATGAAGAGCCGCCGCCCACAGGCTACCAGTGGGATGCCTACGGAGCGCCGTTTGACTATGGGCCACCTGCGCCCCAGCTGTATGAAGGGCCGCCGCCCCCAGGCTACCAGCGAGGTGTCTACGGAGTGTCGTTTAACTATAGGCCACGGGCGTTCGAGAACCCAACCAATCCCAGAGTCCATCATGCACCACCACCTGCGTCCCAGCCGTATGAAGAGCCGCCGCCCCCAACCTACCAGCGAGGTGCCTACGGAGCGCCGTTTAACTATAGGCCACGGACGTTCGAGACCCCAACCAATCCCAGAGTCCATCA
>JAIRZU010000030.1 GCA_031267075.1 Holosporales bacterium | reverse complement strand
CTGATTTGGGTCACTATAAACTTCATGATCCGTTCTGTGTTTGAGACTCGATTTGGCCCGTACGGATTATGCATAGTTTCCAGGATTCCAGAATCCCAGCAACGTTGATCGAACCTAATTGCGTTGAATGGAGATAGCTTCATGGCACACCACATAGCTCTCGTATGTTGGATCTCTCACATATCCTCTCGTACATTGATCCTGTGGCTGGAGTACATTCCGTAGCAGTGTTTGAAGGCGTAGTAAGGCTTCGCTCTTTTGCAATAGACTTCCTTCCACCCCCTCCACAATCAGCTCCCTGCTGCGTCGATCCGGTGCTCGAATGCTCATGTACCCCTTTGTACACTCCGCTTCTGCGCTCCGTGTCTCCTAGCAATAATTCTGATTCTGGAGGTTTAGAAAGAAGTCTATCGTATTCTCTCATGAGGCACTACTCCGCTCTCGCACAAGGTTCACATATCTCTAAGCCTACAGAAAATACATTAATTTTTAGTTAATCGAATCCGACTAAATGCACAGATTTTTAGCTTCATGTCATTTGTGCCGATGGGAGAAAATTACCGATCTCAACAGAGGGTTCCACGATACGCCAAGCAAGCCCCCTGCATTGTTATGAATTTGAAGCTGCCATACAGCCTACGTCCTTCGAGATAGGATATCCTGCCAGAAGTGCTCAACCTTTTTTAGTATCGACACGCACTGCTCAAGATCGCCCTTTCCCTTATTCTGAGGGGAGAAGGTTTTGATGTGCATGTCTATTACGGTGTGCAGCTTACGACATAGTGCAAGCCCTTTGCTGGTAAGCCTCAGAAACGCTGCCCTCTTATCATAGTCGGATTGCGTTTGCTTGATATATCCGTTCAATATCATTTTCTTGATATTGTAGGATGCGTTGGATCCGATGTAATAGCCTCTCGCGATAATCTCCCCTATCGTCACAGCTGTCTCATTGATGTTTAGCAGGATGAAGGCCTGGACAGCATTGATGTCTGCAGTTCCAAGTATGTCAAGCTCCTGCTTCACTATGTCGAGAAATAACCTGTAATTTCTTTCTCCGAAAACCGATATCTCTACACAATTATTTTTCATAGTACTCACAAAATAACGCGTTTACTATTATTGTACCCAAATTTGGTTAAATATTTATTAACATAAGTATATTTTTATAACAATATAGAATAATTATCCAATAAAATAAATATTCGAGCGTCGCGGAATGCCTAATTATTACCTAGTGAGGATGCGAAGGCTCACTTCGCCACATGGGCTTATTTACAAATCCTTGGACATTTTCTTGGGGAGATGCTAAATTGTCTTTATGGGTACAGCTGCGTTGTTTTTGGTATTGAGAATCCAAGCGGCCGTGGTTTCATTTTTTCCAGAGGAAAGATGGTTAATTTATTTATGAGGCTTTGCAAATTCAATTTTGGTGATTTTGAGGAGCCTGAGTTTCGGAAGTTCTTGAGGATGGGGTTAATCTTCATGATCATCGTTGGGTCTTACTGGACGCTGCGTCCCCTCAAGGATGCGATCTTCATTCAGTTCGTTGGCAAGTTGTACCTGCCGTATGCTAAGACGGTGTCAGTGCTTCTTCTGCTTCCGTTGGTTGCTGCCTACACGAAGCTCGTTGGCAAGTACCAGAAGGAAAAGATGCTCGTGATGTTGCCGGTATTTTACGGTGCCTCCGTTCTCATATTTGCGGTCCTGGTATTTCTGTTTCAATCACAGACATGCACCAGTGAGGTCATCTCGTGCATCGTTGGGTACATCTGGTACTTCTTCGTCGAGAGCTTCGGCTCGATCGTGATAGCGTTATTCTGGGCATTCGCTGCTGACGTCACAGATCCAAAGACAGCTAAAAGAGGCTTCCCACTGATATACGCGCTTGGTCAATTCGGCGGAGTCATCCTTCCATACAGCATCGGTGGACTACCTAACAGACTAGGGCTCACTACGGACTTCCTATCGATGGCAATCCTTGGAGGGTTGGTGGTATTAATCATCCCGCTAGTCAAGAGGTTCTTCGCTGTGACTCCAAAGGAGCTGCTAGTATCGTTCGCTCACGAAGAGAAGAAGGCTGAGAAAAAGGGTAAGAAGCCTAGCTTCACAGAGGGACTGAAACTGCTGTTCTCGCATAAGTATCTCGTCAGCATCTTTGCTGCGAACTTCATATTTGAGTTCATCGTCACAATCTTCGACTTCAGCTTCAAGCTGGCGGCGAGCGACATGTACTCCGGAGTCGCGCTCAGTAACTACCTAAGCCTGTATGGATCCAGCGTGAACACTGTGTCACTGCTCTGCTTGCTCCTCGGGGTCAGCAACGTCACGAAATTCCTAGGAATAGGAGCTGCCCTCGCAGCTATGCCAATCATCCTGTGTGCGGCACTCATCGGGTTCATGACGATGGATTCACTGAACTTCCTGTTCGCTCTGATGGTAGGCTCGAAGGCGATTAACTATGCTCTCAACGGCCCATCGTTAAAACAGCTCTATATTCCAACGACGAAGGATGTCCACTTCAAGGCTCAGGCCTGGATAGAAACGTTTGGATCCAGAGCTTCCAAGGAGGCTGGCTCTCTCGTCAACATGGTAATGAAACCACTGCAGACTGCATTTGGTGAAGTAGCTGGGAAGGCTCACTTCCTGGTGCTCGGAGGAGCTATCGGCTTCCCACTAATTGTGCTCTGGTTTATCGTGGCCGTATACCTCGGCAAGACCTTCAAGAAGGCCGTCGCAGAGGACAGAGTAGTGTGTTAGCAGAGAATGGCTGGAACTGAGGTAGAGAACAGTATCTCGGAGTGGGCGTTGCACCTCGGTAATGCGAGGGCCCTGTCTAAGAATACTGTCTCTTCCTACAGCTCCGACCTCAGGTTGCTTGTGAGGTTTCTCACGATCTATAAGGCGGAGGAGATTTTGCTCGACCACCTGAAGCACCTCGAGAAGGCTGACATAAGATCTTGGTTTCTATATCGCAGAGAGCGTGGGGAATCTACCAAGACCATTTCCAGAGGGCTCTCCGCCGTTAAAAGCTTCCTAAGATATCTGGGGGAGATCGGTGAGACACATACAAGT
This sequence comes from Holosporales bacterium, assembly GCA_031267075.1. Classification (GTDB taxonomy): domain Bacteria; phylum Pseudomonadota; class Alphaproteobacteria; order RUG11792; family RUG11792; genus JAIRYU01. Next base: position 1,275 of record JAIRZU010000030.1, on the reverse strand, counting down.
GACGTGCTCACTATGAAGCCTCCGAAAACTAAGAAGACACTGCCGCGACCACTAACGATTGATCAGATCAATGAGATCCTCGATGCCGTTGGAACGCTGAAGCATAATGAGTGGATCATAAAGAGGGATAGGGCGATACTAGCCCTGATCTATTCCGTTGGTCTTCGCATCAGTGAGGCACTGAGCTTAAACAGATCTGATGTGCTCGTATCCTCCGGCTTCATACGCGTAGTTGGGAAGGGACGGAAAGTCAGGGATGTTCCGCTGACAGGAGTAATCAAAGACGTCATCGAGGGCTACATAAGTTCCATGGAGCCTCAGAGCTCTGAGGCATTGTTTGTGAACAAAGATGGTGGCAGGCTCTCGGCTTCATCTGTTCAGAAGCTTGTGAAGTGCGCGAGGAAGATGCTGGGGTTGTCCGAGACTGCGACTCCTCATGCGCTACGGCACAGTTGCGCAACACACCTCATGGAGCATGGTGGAGATCTGAGGAGCATCCAGGAACTCCTAGGACACGCCTCCATATCGTCGACCCAAATATATGCCGACGTAGCACAGAGGTACGTTTCAGACGTATATGACAAATGTCATCCATTTGCAACTCGTCGAGTAAGGAAAGAACAATGAGAGAGGTTGTTCTCGATACAGAGACAACTGGCCTGTCTGTGTCAGATGGAGACAAGATCACGGAGATCGGCTGCGTCGAGATTATAGACAAGAAGGTCACCAACAGGACGTACCATGTGTACATCAACCCCGAGAGAGAGGTATCTAAGCAAGCCGCCAACATAAGCGGCCTGACATTCGGCTTCCTGAAGCAGTTCAAAGTGTTCAAGGATGAGTACCTGGGATTCCTGGAGTTCATAAGGGATGATAGGCTTGTCATTCATAATGCCACATTTGATATTGGATTCCTGAATCATGAGTTATCGTTGGTAGGGGCCGACAGAATTTCAACGGACAGAGTAATTGATACCCTCGCAATGGCGAAGGCGAAATACCCCGGATCTCCAGCGACACTAGATGCACTATGCCGTAGATTCGCGATAGACAATTCTGTGAGGTTGAAGCATGGGGCATTGATAGATGCTGAACTGCTGGCCAGCGTGTATATCGGTATGTCCATTGAGCTACGCCAGAACGAACTATTCACTGGCCGAAAGAGGAGAAGTGGTCTCAACGCCAGGCCAAAGTATGAGATTCCTGATAGGGTGTTTGAAGCTTCTGAGGCGGAGCTGCGTGCCCATGAAGAGTGTATGAAAAAGATCAAGAATC
>JAIRZU010000011.1 GCA_031267075.1 Holosporales bacterium | reverse complement strand
CAAGCTGCGAGACATGCTATCGCTGCTGTCTCAGACCTCAATATATTTTCGGATAGCGTAACGGCAGTTGTATTGGCCAGCAGCAGAGCTTTCTCATCATCTGAAAACCCACCTTCTGGGCCAATAATGAATCCGCAACTGCCAGTGACCCACTCAGCGCCTTCGAACAAGCAGCCAATCTAGCCACAGAATACACCGCAGCACAGGTAGAGATAACCATCGCGTGCATGCTGAAAACTGGATACAACGATCCTCAAAGGATCCCCGCCGATGGTACATGGCTAGGAAGAACCAATGGAGCCTGGGACATCGACGGAAACGAGTCCGCCACCTACGCAGCAGGCATAACGAGAATGTCCAGACTCGCACAACAGGAAACAACCTACAAAAGAAACGCCACACGGCCTACATCTCCTACACGCGTCCACCCCTCACCACATAGTAACCAGGAGTATCGTGAGTGGGAGGCGACTAGACAGCTATGTTGCTTCCTGCTTTCACCTCTCTATTTTTCTGGGCTTCGAAATCGCAGATCCTTGATGGGAGGACCACTGCCTCTGCCCAGTACTTGATGCAGCTAGCGACGTTATCTTTGAACAGATCAAACTTCGGGGATTTGCATATGTAGCCGGCGGCTCCACTACAGTATGCCTGCTTCATATGCTCCTCCTTCGTGCTACTCGTAATGACGACTATCGGAATCGTACATATGCTCGCATCTCTCTTAACGTCCTTCATCACACGTATGCCATCGCATTTGGGGAGGTAGATATCGAGGAATATGAGGTCGGGCCTCGGGAAGTCCGTACACAGCGTCCTGTAGCGCAGCACCTGAAGCATCTGCGTAGTGTCATGGACGCACAGGATGTTGAGATCAAACTCACTTAGGGCACTACGCGTAATCGCTTCATCACCTGGATTATCCTCCACTATCAGCAGGTTAAGAAACCCATCACGGCCGCAAGGCCACCTGCTTCTTGAACAAAACTTACCATCCCCATCTGCTATGACATCATCGAAGAAACTTCCGATATCAACCTCGTAGAGGGACAACACTCTATGCAGCATGGACGCCGATATCTTGCTCGCCGCCTGCTCATACTTCTGTACCTGCTGGTACGAAACCCCCAGCTTATCTCCAACATCAATCAGGGTGAGCCCGCGTCTATTACGGCTTTCGCGTAGGCGCTTCCCTATAAATACATCCATCTCGGATGGCTCACGATACTGTTGCATGCACTTCCTTTCTTCCGATCAAATCGAATGTTAACCTGTAGCTACAAGCGGCTTTCTCCTTTATGATTTCAATATCCCCATTCATGCAGTCCATTAGCTCCCTGCATATTTTCAAGCCGAGATATCCATAGACAGAATCACAGTGTTTCAGGGCGGAGTCGATGGCATCCTTCACCTCATGCGACACACATGCTCCATTATCCTCAAACAAAACCAAGATGGCCGTATCGGTTTGGGAAAGCAGCTGAACGGTGATGGTCACATGTTCAGCCTTAGCATGGAGCAGTGAGTTCTCAATGAGATTCTTGAAGATGCGTAGGATGTACATGTAGTTGCCTCGAACCTGCGGGATGGCTCTATCAATATGAATCGTACACCCCGCCTCATTTATCTGGGTCTTCAACAGACGCTCAATCCTATCGATGACCACTCTCAAATCCACAAGCGAGCTCTTGCTGTTAGACAGCATATTTTCGTTTAGCTCACTCAGGGTATCTACGCTGTTCAGTGCCAGTGTAACGTACTCCTCGGCTCCCTTAATATCCCGGCCCTCCACTTGCTTTTGTATCAGCTGCAGCAGATTCGATATGTTACGAATAGGCCCGTGTATATCGTGATGATGTTTCTCGAGATCATCGTTGTGAGTCTCATTCTGATCGCAAAGGTACGCGTAGAAGATGTACTTGCGTGGAGCGATTGAGGCTACCTTGCAGCATACGATTCCATGCTTGCTATCGTAGCTCTGGTCAAGATCGTTGGTAAGTGAATCTCTGATGGCAAGCATGATATCACCCAGCAAATCATTCGTCGAATCCTGGGCTATGTAAAACTTTTTAGATCGGAAAATGACATTGAGATCATCAGAAATGATCACAAACGGCAATGTATAATCCAAATATTGCTCAGATTTCTCCATCGATTCCGCAATTGTGCGGATAATTTCAGAAACTTCCATCATCTTGTAATCCACCGCATTTACCAACATACCCTCAAAATCCCGCTGAAATAGCGCCAACGAAGCCACAGCATGAGGAATTTTACATCAGAAGACTCAAGCAAGTTTCCAACAAAACATCCCTCAATAGTTGAAAATCGTCTCATTTTTCGCATTATAGTTGAATTCTTGTCAAAGAACAAGAATTATTTTGATATATATTTTTAGATCGCCCTTGTGATGTGAGATTTTCATATTTATTCTCTCGAGAGGTATTTTGTATTTTATCCAACTCACAGGGATATTCACCACCCCCTCCTGCTGGTTGTGCAAAAAAAAGTATAGAAATTAACGGAAAATTAATGTTTAAGGCGTAGACTAGGCGTTATGAAGAGGCAGGAGCGAGAGAACGATGCCGTCATTAAAAGAAATGCGCCCACCGGACCCCATACCGGGTGATTTACCAACCAGGTGGCCAAGGTTTGGCATGCACACATCCGACATCGCGACTGCATACGCTACCAGCATAGCTCCGGTACAAAAACAACGTTGTGATGCACCGTGGAGCGCCATAGTTTACTACAGATACCTCATAGTGACCGAGGAGCAACAAACCAGATCCAGCACCAACATGGGAGCGCAGCAGCTCACACTATCCCTCATATGGGTTGTCTCATACTCCAATGACACCGACCTACTATTCGAGCAGCGAGTGTACAAACGCCCAATACAATATATAGAGATAGTCGAACTGGGGCAAGTTGGAGCTGATGAGCAAGAAAGTAAACAGGCGCCACTCAGGCTACTGAGCTGCGAGTCGTGCACGATCAGATACTTCATGAGGTACCCGGAGCACGGGCAGGTAGTCATGGGCTTCACCACGAAACAGTACGAGCAACTCGAATACCACTACACGCAAGACGTCGCTGGCGGAGAGGTGAAGATGATGGGGGTGACCGGTTTCAAGAGTAATCTAAGCAGCTGTACCAACGAGCCACACGCGTAGCATATCTCTCCCCCCCCCCACTCACGCAAACCCCTCTAGCAGCTCAGCCAACACACCAGAAGCTGGGAGGAGGGGGAGTCTGAGTTCGTTTTGGACCAGGCCTCTCCTCGATAGAATGTACTTAACCTGAGAGCCTTCAGCCAAAGATAGATGAAACGTCATCACTCAACTTAATCCACCCTCCATATTCAGCAACAATGCACCACAGCTTGAGCATCCGTTCTAACATCTGTTTTGAATGGCTGAC
>JAIRZU010000040.1 GCA_031267075.1 Holosporales bacterium | reverse complement strand
CATCCTGCACCGCTCTGGAGAATGCATCTAGGACGTGGTCTAGCCCCATTTGCCTCCGCCCAGGGGTCCAGACCCTAGCTGTGAAGCGATCCTCGCCGCCAGCGGCTGGCGGGCGTTGCGAGGGTGCTGGTGTTACGCTGACTGCTGATGGGGATACGGGAATGCTTCCGGGTGGTGTCATGGCCAGTGGTGCTGGTCTCGGAGGTGCAGCCCGGCTGGGGTTTTTCCGCATCTGCTCCCTCCGGTGTGCCCATTCTAGCGCTTCTGCCACTGTTGCGTCTCTCTCGGCCGCCTCTACTTGCTCCATTGTAGGCCCTGGTGGGACTGCTCCCCTGCCATACGGCAGTTTCTTTAGCATTGTTATTGATTCGTATGTGTCATATTGGATGTACCTATCCGTTAGCTCTGTTTCCTGCTCTGTGGTGATTACCCCTTCCGCGCGGAGATGTGCTAGCGCGACTTTGTACCAGGTTTGTCTGTCGTTGATCGTGAGTCCGTGCACCTCGGCTAGGTATCTGGCGAGTTGTTTGTATGCTCTTGTGACACTCGGTATTGGCGGCCGCCCCTCGGCCCTAGCGATTTCGCTCGCTTGCACCGCCTTCGCCATGTCCAACGCTTCACCCCCGTATTGGATATGCTGGATGTTGGACATTGCTTCTTGTATTGGCATTCTAGAGGGGGATTTTTCCACTGGCACTACCCTGTCTGCAGCGCTCGCGGCCTTCTCGCGTAGCGCCTTTCCCCTCCACTGCTCCGGTCGCGCTTTCAGCGTACCGGTGTCGGTACCTGCGCCAGGTGTCTCACTGATCATTCTTATGACAGCCAGGTCTATTAGGCGCTCTGGGTCCGTTCCCGCTCCCTGCATTAGATCCTTGATGATATCCTTGTATGGGGTGCTGCCTGATACCTGTTGTATTTCGCTCGCTCGTGTCGTGTAGGCGGTGGTGAGTATGCTCCTGGCTAGCGCCACGGTCGGGTTTCTCCTGCTGCACAGGAAGTCGCTTTCGCCGCCAACAGCTCCGCTTTCGTCCTCTAGAGTGTTTCCGGTGTTTCTGTGTGCCATCTGCAGCATCGGCATCTCCCCGTACTTTCGGATCGTGTCTTCTCCGCTGGCTCGTCCCGTTCCTATCGCGTATTCCGCTATCCTGGCGAATGCTCCTGGGACGCATCTGCGGTAGATCACGCCAGCGGCTGCCAGTTTCTTAGGTCGGTTGAAGGCTTCTACTGCTGCTTGCTGCTGGTTTGTGGCTACCTGCTTCACTCCTCTCAGCGTCACATGGAGCATGTCGGCTGTCGTCGTTGGGTTCCTCGGGTTCTCTCCGGTTGGGTCCCTGGACACTCGAACCCTTTGGCCGGGGTTTTCCGGGTCTTCCGCCGTCGCGTCCCCTCCGTGCCATATGCTGTGCGGATTTGCGGTGTCCTCGATCTCGGCTATGTCAATGATTGTCTCGCCTAGGAGCCCCCTCTCCGCACTCAGGGCGTATACTGGCTCCCCTGCCCTGGCCCTGCTCTTAGCCCGTCCGGCGATCGTCATGCAGTCGTAACACGCCTTCACCAGTTTGTCTACGTTGTGCGACCCTTTATCGTCTAGTGTGAACTTCGTGCCGGTATCCTGATCCATCAGGCTCTGCAGAGTTCGCTCGACTCGCTCGGTTTTGACGTCTTGTCCAGGGTCCTTGGTTTCGGGTACGTGCGCTGTTATTGCAACCATCAGTAGATTGTTCGGGCCAGCACCTGCTACGCCCGTCATCTGCTCTAGGAGGTACCCCATACTGGTCAGGTTGTATCGCTGGAGGGCATGCATTACCTCGTGTATCCAGTAGCGTGCCAGCACCGGGTTCTTGATGCATATCTCATCCGCGAGCCCTTGTAGCCGGTCAATGCTCTCTGTTGCCCCTGGGTACTGGCTGGGGATTTGCTGGGGTCTTTGCAGGCCGTACACGGACGGGCCTTTCTCCTCGGCAAGGGACAAGGTCCTGTGTCCCGTTGCGTATCCTGCCGGCGCAGTTATGGCTATCGCCATAAGGCATCTCGTTATATATTTATTCATTCGTCTTCTCTCTAAATCGTGGTAGCAGAGGCGCAACTGACGCCCCCAAGTCTCTGATTTTATTCTACCATTTATTGTCAGATGTTTCAACCGCATTTCAGGATTGTGTATAAGTTCACCATCTATGAGACAACCAAGCTGCCTCAAGAATCACACCAACATACTCCATAGGGGTAAGGCCTTGCAACCCATAATGTGGTCCATATGTGTTATACTCCTCACCTCCCCCCCCCCCAACCCGAAGAATTACCCGTCGAGCTTAATGTACTTCAGGACTGTTAGGTTTGAATCATCCGTTTCATGATTGGTATCATACAAGAGTGGAACGATTCGCTTGAAGATATTTTTCGCTGTGGGAGCGGCGTTGTGCCCAGCGGTTGTACACATATGCGATTCCTCAGTAGCCTTCGGGTCATCAAGTGAAACAATCAACATGAATTGCGGAGTATCCTTTGGAAAGCCGCCGATGAATGTAGTGTTTCTCTTTCTGCTGCCGTCGGCTCCATACCCCCCTCTACCATGAGCCTGATATGACGTTCCTGTTTTCCCGATTATCTCAGCTCCTTCGACGGCTGACTTTCTCGCTGTACCACAGAACACTGCTGCCCTCATCAAATCCCTCACGACTCGTGATGTTTTGCATGATACGACCCGCTCACCATCTTGGTTGATCTTACGCTTACCATACACTAATGTCGGGGCCACTCGGATCCCGTCGTTCAAAATGGAAGCAACAGCAGCCAGCAGCATCAATGGGGTCATAGCGATTCCATAGCCATATGACATCGTTGTCGCAGCCGTCTCATTCCAGAGCCGAGGAACGATTGGACTCCCTACCTCTGGAATCTCAAGGCTTACTTTATCGAGCAACCCCAGCCTTCGCATGTATGCCTTCTGGACTGTCGCTCCGAAGCTCTGCTCTATCTTTGCGGATGCTATGTTTGAAGAAAATACGAATGCCTCTGCCAGAGTTAACGGTCTGCGCTTCCCCTTGAAATCAGTCACCGAGAAACGCCCTATCTTCAACGGCTCGGATGCATCAAAAATCGATCCCAAGGAGGCGGCACCAGAGTCAAGCGCTATGGCTACGTTCACGATCTTCAGTACGGAACCAGGTTCAAAAACACCGAGTGTGTTCCTGTTAAACATAGCGCTACTAGAGCAGTTTTTAAGGTTGTTGGGATCGAAATCTGGGAGTGAGACCATCGCCAGAATTTCACCGGTGTGGGACATCAGCATCGCATTTCCCCCGGCTGCCTTGAACCTTGCGACAGCATCACTCAGCTCCTCATGTACGATTGCCTGGAGTCTTAGATCGAGTGTTGTAACGAGGTATTTGTTTAGGTTCCCATATGCCGCTAGCTCCTTCGCAAAATGCTTCTCGAGCCCACACACGCCATCGCCATCAATATCGCTACATCCGACAACGTGTGAGAAGAGATTACCATGGATGTAGATCCTCTTATAATCCTTCTGGAAGTGAATCCCAGGGATGCCGAGATCCATTATCTGTTCGTGAACCTGCGGTGAGACATGACGCGTGAGCCAAACGAAATGCTTACTCTTATCGGACATTTTCAGCTTCAGCTTTTCTGGAGATGGCATACCAGGAATCTTCGATAGTTTCATTACGGCTTCATCAACATCAATCATGGCGGATGGGTCTGCGAAACAGGAAGCCGTCGTGACACTCGTGGCGATTAGCTCTCCATTTCGATCCACTATATCTGCCTTCCTCTCGGCGTACTCAGTGTGGGTAGCATTTGAATCCTGCGTCCGGTAGTGACTAATAATCATCACGTCCACAAGCCTGTATGAGATGCAGCTGAAAACGACGGTCCCGCAAATGCTGGAGAAGACCATCCTCGCTCTTAGGTGCGCTATCAGCTCAGCATGATTCTTCGAGTTTCGCCACATGACGAATCCGTCGAAGAGAGATGAGAACATTTTGCGTAACACCTGGTTCAAGTTCGTTGGCCCTCTCTCGCTAATCTAGGTTAAGTGACTTATCTAGAAACTTCTTGAACGCATCTTTGAGGTCGCTTCCGAACTCGCTTCCAAAGAATTTCTGATAGCTTATTATCTGGTTTTTCTCCATGGGCTTCATGCCACTTAGGTACTTGGCACACAGAGCCTTGAGGCGTTTAGGGTCGTTTAAACATCCCCACTCCGCAGAGCATATCCTGAGGTCGTCTGTGTATTTCCCGATGTCCTGTTCCACCTTTTGGAGCTTCTGCCTAAGGAAGACAACCTCGTACTTTATCCGCAAGACACACAACCCAACGGCTGTAAGAAGCGTCAACGAAAGCAAGATTGCCCTATTCAAATTTCTGCCCTCCAGATCTTACTCCCGTATCATCATCCGACACGCTACTACCATGGTAAATGAAACCCCGTAGCTTCGCTGATCTTGAACGTGGATTTTCAGAAATCTCAGCTCTCGATGGACAGATGACATTCTTGTTTATCGCTGTGATTTGTGGCTTCATTGACGCGGCCCAATTCTTCACGATCCTATCTTCCAGAGAGTGAAAGGCTATCGTAGCTATCCTCGCGTTATCATTTAGCAGTTGTGGAATTGTTTTAAGGGCCACGTTAATTTCACCGAGCTCATCATTCACGAATATCCTAATCGCCTGAAAGGTCTTAGTAGCGACGTCGAGTGTTGAATGTTTCTTACGGGCAGGGATGCCGGTTCCGATTGCACTATGCACTACTCTCCTTAGCTCACCTGTTGTCTTGATCGCCTTCGTCATTCTTTCCTTGATTATCGACGCAGCTATCCGCTTTGCCACAGCCAGAGACTCCTCCCCGTACGTATATATGATCTCAGCGATATCCCCCTCCTCAAACGAGTTTACTACATCAAATGCGGAAAGTCCAGCTTTTGACATCCTCATATCTAGAGTCGCATCATTCATGAATGAGAACCCCCTGGAGGCATTATCGATCTGAAAGGAGGATACTCCGAAGTCGAACAGTGCGGCATCAAACTTCCTATGTCCTCTCAGGTGCTCGCCCATATTAGAGAATTGACATAGCATGAAATCGAACCTATCATGGTATTGTTGGTCAAGCTGGGCAGCCCTCTCTAGAGCGTCCGGATCACGGTCAACTCCGCATACGTAGCATTCCGCAGAATCAAGTATCGCGCGTGAATGCCCACCACCACCGAACGTGCAATCCAGCACTCTATCTCCATCTCGTGGGGCCAGAGCTGCGAGGACTTCATGAATCATAACTGGAATGTGCGGCATCGCCCAAAGAGCCAACCTTAGTAATCCGCACATTGTATGTCAAAATTAAATAGTATTCAACGCAAAACAACGCTTTTAATCAGTACCCCGACAAGAGTATGCCTGAACAGGATGAGGGGGTGAGGCCAGCCAGTTCGTATGAGGTGGGTACCCATCATCAACTAGTGGTGAGAAAAGTCTCCTCGGCTTTAACTATTCTTTAACCTTTTCCAGGTACCCTACTTCATAAGCAAGAGCCTTTGTTATACGAAGAATCTGGCCTGCATGGCGCTCTTCCAAGATTATGTAAAAATAAGACGCCATTGCTATTAATATCTTTTTGTTAACTCTTTTTTAACTCTTTTTATTTAGTCTATATTTAAGAGACGTTGTTTCGAAGAGGCTTTGACAAGTATAGGAACACGACTAAACAGATTATTAATAGGCGCTGGAGTAGTATGGCTCGGACTCATTGAACCCGCCTTGTGTGGAGGACATGATGTGGAGCCAGACCATATAAGGTCCGTCCGAGATTCGAGCAGCAGTGATCTGACCCCCGGGAGTAGCAGCGGAGAGATACTGTACATAATGACAGCAGGCGAAAATCCGAACAACGATGCGACCGAAGATAACGAAAGCGCCCCAGCCGAAAGGCCAGAACCTCCACCAACACTGAGGGCAGCCAGCCCAGATGCCGGGATGGACAGCGGCGAGAAACCACCACATCGCAGGAGACGAGAAACAAACCCGAGCACAAGCGAACCCCCAGCCGAAAGGCCGGAACCTCCACCAACACTGAGGGCCAGCCCGGACAGCGAGAGCCCAACTACTAGGGAACCAAAGCATCGCAAGAGGCGGAGAACTAACCCGAGCACAAGCGAACCCCCAGCCGAGAAGCCGGAACCTCCACCAGCGAGGGCGGCCAGCCCGGATGCCGGGATGGACAGCAGTGAGAAACCACCACGTCGCAAGAGACGGAGAACAAACCCGAGCACAAGCGAACCCCCAGCCGAGAGGCCGGTACCTCCACCAGCGAGGGAAACTAGAACACAGAGGGCCGAATCCCAAGGCAGGCCGGAGCGGAACGAGAGTCCGAACACCACAACTAGCAACTCAACAGACAGTGTTAGCGGCACCAGTCCAAGCGACAGCGGAGAGGAGCACCCCATACGGATAGAAGTGAGTCGGGACAAGAGCGCGATCTTCGCGATGAAGGCCAATGGCGTGAGCGTGGAAATGAGAATCAGCAAGGACAAGACCATAACGATAAGAGCAAAAGATACCCCACCGCGAAAGCCACAACCGACGGAAGCGGCCAAGAGGAGACCACGTAGCCAAACGCCAATACCCCATGCGTCGCCGAGCGCCGAAAGACTCAACCGCACAGGACCGTCAATACTGACGGGGGACAGGGAACCCAAGAATGAGGGCAGCAGCACGGACATCGACGGCGACAGCGCACATGCGTCAGAAGTACGTCATGAGAGGCGGAGCGAACACGAGCCAACAGACAGCGAAGCTCTGGACGCGGGAACGGCAATAGACACACCTGGACAGGAACCAGGTATTCGAGTCAACCCACCCGCACCTAGGGAACACCGAAAACGGAGAAGGCAGCATCGAACTCCCACGGAAGAGTCCCCCCGAGGCGACCCACCCCCGACTGAACCAGCGCAGGGACCGAGCCCCGACGCATCAGATAGAATTGAACGGCTCATGAACCAAGGGATCAGGCCGGGGCCAAGGCCCAGCACCGTCGATCCGACGCCTCTGCACCTCGATGCCCGGACACTCGCGGTGATCAACACACTCGCACAGATGAGGCAGAAGGTAATTCAAGCCCACCACCACGACATAGTCGATGTGACGGCAGCAATCGGTGCAGCCGGAAGGATACATGCCATAACAGCGCTAATGCTATTAGAGCGAATCGAGAACGAGCTAGCCGGAAGAGCACAGCTAGTGAGGGCGAGACAAGGGCCGGCGCTACTGCTCTGCTCCGTCGTAGACTGCTTCATAGGTGAGGGGCTGGGAGCGATGCTAGCAGCCGCAGGGGCGAGGGGAATCCCGATGTCAGGGCTACAGGGCGAGCTGGAAGATATGGAGGTCAAGCTCACCGGGGTGCCCGAAGAACACTGCTGCTGTGGAGCCTGGGGAGCAGGGCTGAGAAGAGCCACCAGAGCCGCCACTGACACATACATCGGAGAACACTCAGACATGGACAGCCGAACCGAAGACAGCGCGAGCGGCATCTACGACAGGATCAGGATGAATGGGGATACACGAACCCGCCTAAAACGGATGCTCGGAACGTCTACGGCTGAGGAGGACGCTATAGCTCACCTAATAATCATAGGTGACGGAGGCAAGGAAACCATCGTCGACCGGACAATGGCAGCTAACCGGCCAGGAGCAGCAGCCACACGAAGCTCCGGAGCCGCGGCTAGCGTGGTCGAAGGGGCAGTCAGAGTAGCAGCACGGAATCCAGCTGGAAAAGAGCGCGATGCACTGACTCAGATTGCGAACCTGATCCACAATACAGGCGAAGCCAGAACCGAAGCTGGCACCACACCCCATGAGGTGGATATGGCTGCAATAATGCAGCAGCTCATCAATGATCCAAGGGGCGGGAGAGACCTCATCGCCTTAAAGGTAGAGGCGGCGACGCGGAGTGCACAGGAGTGTACGACATGCGTCCGCGGAACCACAGTGCAGACTCAGAGCGGGCACAGCAGAGTTTTGGTAAACGTTAACATCGCGATACCAGACACTGACGTAGAGGAGAGCATCAGGCATCTCGGGAGAGTCATAGAAGAAGCGAGGCGTAGTGTGAATAACATGTTTGTAGGAGGAACTCAGCAGGGCGCGATCATGGAGGCTCTAATAGAGACCCTGGCTCAGGCCAACGAGAGGGCATTAAGACACAGTAACGCGTAATGCAAACCAGCGAGACACCATGCACCCAAGAGGGATGCGCCACGAGGGTTGAGTAGGACAGCCACAGCTCAGCCCATCTCAGAACGATGATTTCAGATTCTCGTAGTTCGTTGGAACGAGGATCCTCAGGAGCATATCGTACTTGCCAACATCACCGGAATCTACTATATCAGTCGCGAGTGCTGAAGCCTGCTTCAGAAGATCAAGTATGATTGCCTGGTTCGCTGGATCGTACATATCGAAAGTTCTGTATGATTTCTGCCCGCTTTGCTTGGTACCGAAGATCTCTCCTCCTCCTCTAAGAAGGAGATCCTGCTCGGCTATGTAGAAGCCATCGCTACTCTCTCGTATGGTAGTCAGGCGCTTCCTAGCTACCTCAGATAATCTCGGGTCATACAACAGTATGCAGTACGACTGAACGTTCCCCCTTCCAACTCTACCACGAAGCTGATGCAGCTGCGCCAATCCGAATTTCTCAGCATTCTCCACTATGATGACGGTGGCACTAGGTACATCTACCCCGACCTCTATCACGGTTGTCGATACGAGTAGGTTGCAGTCTCCCTCCTTAAACCTCTCGAATATGGCCTGCTTTTCAGATGCTTTCTGTTTGCCGTGTAGCATCTCGACGCCGTCACCAAGAGATGCCTTGAGCGCCTCGAATCTGTTCATAACGCACATGTACTGGAGCTTCTCATTTTCCTCTATCAATGGGCATACCCAGTAGACCTTCTGGCCGCTTTCCGTTGCTCGCCTGATGGATTCAACAACGGTCAACGCCCTACTGATGGGGATGATCTTCGTTATGATCTCGCTGCGGCCAGCTGGTTTTTCTGTGATTGCAGAGACGGCGATATCGCCGTACATAGACATGATGATTGTTCGTGGAATTGGAGTTGCCGTCATGCTTAGGATGTGAGGAGAGTTTCCTTTTGTTATCAGGCGGAGCCTCTGGTTGACGCCGAACCTGTGCTGCTCATCTATTACAACAAGCCCGAGGTTGTGGAACTCCACCCCATCCGAGATTATCGCGTGAGTTCCGATTATCACATTGACCGATCCAGAGGCGACACCAAATAGGATCTCTCGACGTCTCTTACCCTTCTCATTTGCAGTCAGGATTTCAACATGTATCCCGAGCGCAGTGAGGTACGATGCGAAGGTGGAATAATGCTGATATGCCAGGACTTCGGTTGGAGCCAGTACCGCGCACTGGTATCCACTTTCAATCAGGTGAAGCACGGTGATGATAGAGACTATCGTCTTGCCTGAACCGACATCTCCCTGCAGTAATCTCGTCATCGGCTTCCCACTTCCAAGATCTCTAAGTATCTCTCCTATCGCCTTCTCCTGGGATTGCGTCAATGCAAAAGGAAGGGTCTCTAGTAGACGGGATACCAACCGCCCATCATTCTTGATGATGTTACCAGACTTAGTTTTACCACTGCAGAGCCTCAAGGTGAGCTGCTCCGCTAGGAGCTCATCGAAACACAATCGGCGGCGAGCAGGGGTGTTCAGCTGGCGCTCAGTAAGTGACTTGGGGGTATGTATGGCGATTAGCGATTCTAGAAACGGTGGTAATTCGTTAGGCACGATTATGGTATCTGGGAGCCACTCACTAATGCTGGCTTTCTCCGCAACCTTGATTGCGTTTTTCACTGCGATGCTAACTGGGAATTGCGATAGCCCAGTCGTGAGAGGATACACATTCAAGATGCAATTCCTAAATGCCACCACAGAGGCGCTTACCAATTTCTGCGGATTCACAAACTGGAATTCCCCGGAAAGGTTGGTGCCGAGCTTACCGCTGATGTACGCCTCCCTCCCCACAACATACACCTTTTGTGCGAACTTCTTCTTGTAGTTAAAGAGCAGAATCTCGACAACTGCCTTCCCGCATGTCCCGTAGATGGTCGCCGGGCTAGTTGAGCTGCGCTGGTTAACGCCAACATATGTTATTGTAACCTTGGTCGTGACCAGCTTCTCAACGTGCTCCTTCGAGAGCTGCTCGGTATATATCTGCTCAACGGCGTAGGACGGCATGTGTAGGAGGATATCGATGATCCTATTCCCACAGAGCTTCCTAAACAATTTTAAACGCTGCTGCAGGTAGCCAGTTGCTATAGTCCCGATGTCATCTAATATCGCTAATTCGGTACTCATTCAAAACCTCAAAGCGACTCCTCTCAGCCACGCCAGAATCCCTGCTCCCTCCATTATACTCCCCAATCCACCATTCTCACAGTGGGCTCTGTAATCAGTTTCCACACAGGAACGATCCTTGGGTATGAGTCAGTCCTGGATAAGAGTTAGCTACCGTAATGGATAGCGGTGGCTGGCACATCATACCAAAAGTCGGTAGCGTCTGGATTGTGGTATTGGATGAGGGTGGTAGAGTTGTTGCTGAAAAAGTCTCTCGCTAGAATCTTCTCTATACTGTAGTCAAGACACGATGTGAAACCCACAGTAGTGCTCCATTCTAGTTCAGGCACGTTGCTTGGAGGATGCTTGAGATTCTGAATCCGAGTGGGAACTGACTGGGTGGTGAGCCAGCCAGGCAAGGCGGACGTGGCTAGAATTAGCTCTGTGATAGTACATCCTTCTCTCATCTTCTGCAGGATATAGTTACGCGTAAATTCAAGCTGATCTTCAGTAGCGTATGATGGATTGCCGCCGGCAAAGAAGGAATCTGAAGAGGTTTCGCTAAACTCTATGTATGCTGCCATCATACCACCACTCAGTGTTGTCCAGGCCCACACCGTAATAAGTTTCCCCGTATCTGTAATTCCCCTCATCATGGTATGCGTGTTTTCAACCTTCAGAGGGGTGGTAGTGTCGCTTTTATCAACCCTAGTCCAGCACTCTCTCGCTCTCAACAGACCTACCACACCTTCCTGTTTTGCAATATCCCTCTGCATAATTTCTGCTATCGTCTCTCGCCACTCGTAGGGAATTGGGTTATTTGTTGATAGCCATTCTATGCAGGGCAGGATAAGGGTTGCAGCTTGCAATATGTTTAGGCGAGCAGTGAGTGCCTGAGCCGTAACATCTACACGCTCATTCACTGCCTTCGTTATGCGTTGTTCTGTATCGGTTAGTTCTTCATGGAGTGCCTCCAGCCTTCCAAACACCGTACCTACCTGAGGTACTGCTCTCTCAACTAAAGGACTCTTAACCTCTCTCTCTCTAGAACTCCAGGCCTCACAGGCTATTAGTCCTAGTATGAGTGTTGATGTTACAAGTTTGCTTTTCATGTGTTTCCTCCCCTTGAGGATAAAGATTTCTATAAGTATGCTAGCATGGGAAGGGTTGCTAAAAGGTTAACGGATGAAAGTTTTTTGCACATGGGCGTAAAAACATGATGCATGTACGCTGCGGATGGGGTACGCTTGCTATTGATACCCTAAATTGCCACATGGCATGCTGTGCGATATATTCCAACGAGGGTTGATCGTGTGCAGCATTTCTGCTATCATCTACCGGTAAGGGCTGAGGCAGTTAGTCATGTGGTACGAGTTCTAATGAGTTCTATGCTATGAAGATAGACAATGTTAAAGAAGGCGGGATGAGCCGCGAGTATAGTGTTACGATCCCAGCAGATGAGATAGAGGAAGCCATCGTATCAGCCGTCACGAAGAGGGCACGCACATTTAAAATGCACGGTTTCAGGCCGGGGCATGTTCCTCTCGCAGTAGTAAGAAGCAATGTTGAGGGCGAAATAATTCAGACCGTGCTCGAGTCGCTGATTTCGAAGGCATGTGATGATGTTGTGAAGGAGTCCAAAGTTGCAACCCTAGCGACTCGCCCGACATACCGTATCGATGATGCGTACAAACCAGGCAGCGACGTTAAGATCACAGTCTTCATCGAGGAAGCTCCAGCAGTTGATGTCAAGCCATATGATTTCAAGATCACAAAGATCGTACCGGATGTTAGTGACGATGTGGTGGACTCTGAATTTACAAGGATGATGAAAGCGCGCCCAGCGCATAAGAAGGCTGGTGAGGGGTATGCGGCAAAGCAGTTGGATATGGTAGATTACTTTGCTACCTGCTACAGCAACGGTGTGAAGAACAAGCAGCGCAGCTTCAAGAACAGTACCATGATACCACCGGATGAGGAAGCTGATGAGGCTAGCTACCTACTAGAATTTGTTGGAAAGACAGTCGGTGACACTATCGACTTCACACCGCCATCTGATAGCAGTGTAACGTTTAAGATGCAGATTAAGGAGATCCATGAAGCGCTCCCTGGCTTGTCTCAAGATGAGTATGCGAAGGAATGCGGAATCGAGACTGCTGCTGATTTTAAGCTATTGGTAAAAGAGCTGCTTGAGAATGGCATCGAATCGGCGGCGTATCTGTATCATAAAAATCAGATTCTCGAGGCTATCATCGAGCAGTATGACTTCGAGCTCCCATCTATGATTGTGGCTGCCGAAGCAAGGAATGTGATTGCAGAAATAAGAGCCGAGCCAGAAGGAGACGACGCAAAAAAGACTGATAGTGAGCTGAAGGAGGAGTATGCAGACGTCATCAAAAAGAGGGTGCTGCTTGGATATGTCCTAAATAATATAGCCGCTAAGGAGGGCATCGTAGCAACAGATAGGGAGGTTCAAGATGCTATCAAGTACGAGATGGATAGCAACCCGCGCTCAGCGCAATACGTAGCAGATTACTATACTCACAATGAGGGCGCAATAGCTTACAAGAGAGCGGAGATAATCGAGTACAAAGTGATATCGTTCATAATGTCGATTGCCACCGTGACCGAGGTAAGGAAAACAAGGGAAGAAATTGACAAGATTGTCAGTGAGCTTCTGGAAGATTAATCATGAAAGCTTAGGAGGTAGTCATGTCATTTTCAATTCCGATTGTAGTTGAGCAAACGAGCCGAGGGGAGAGGACGTACGATATATATTCGAGGCTCCTGAAGGAGCGTATCATATTCCTAACCGGACAGATATACGACGAGATGGCAACCGTCATCTGTGCGCAGCTGTTGTTTCTTGAGGCGGAGGATCCCAAGAAGGATATCAACATGTACATAAACTCCCCTGGGGGAGTCGTTACAGCAGCGCTCTCGATACTCGATACAATGCGATATGTTCGGTGTGATGTTGCAACACTGTGTATTGGGCAGGCCTGCTCAGCGGGGTCATTACTTCTTTGTTCTGGGAATGCCGGGAAGAGATATATACTACCAAATGCGAGGGTGCTGATTCACCAGCCATCAGGTGGGGCCCAGGGGCAGGCAACGGATATAGAAATTCATGCACGGGAAATCTTAGCATTGCGTGGACGCCTCAATGCGATATATGCTGAAAATACAGAGCAGAGCTTGGACGTGATAGAGAAAGCTATGGAAAGAGATAAGTTCATGTCGGCTGAGGAGGCCGTGGATTTTGGCCTCGTCGATAGTATTGTGAGATCGCGATAAAAAAAATGTTATTGTTTAACGATTTTTTTAGGTCTTTCTGTCAGAATGAACAGGTGGCACGGACAAGAAAAGGTGCTTGGGATAGATGAACGAAGATATAGAAAAGAATGCTCCGATGTACTGCTCATTCTGTGGGAAGTCTCAGGATGAGGTGAAAAAGCTAATAGCGGGCGTAACATCATTTATATGTGATGAGTGTATTGCACTCTGCTCCGATGTGATAAAAAAGGAAGCATCTGAGGATATGAAGGCTGGTGGAGGTGAGTTCCCAACACCGTCACAAATCGTCGATAAGCTTAATGAGTACGTTGTCGGTCAGGAGCGTGCGAAGAAGATCCTATCAGTGGCCGTGTACAATCACCATAAGATGATCAACTGCCAGTCGACCGAATACCCCGATGTTGAGGTAGCAAAGTCCAACGTCCTGCTAATAGGTCCAACTGGCTCCGGCAAGACACTGCTAGCCAAGACACTCGCCAAGATCATGGATGTTCCATTTACGATAGCGGATGCTACGTCACTGACTGAGGCAGGCTACGTTGGTGAGGACGTTGAGAACATCATACTGAAGCTACTGCAGGTCGCGGACTATGATGTTGAGAGGGCTCAGAGGGGAGTGGTGTATATCGACGAAGTCGACAAGATAACGCGTAAGTCAGAAAATCCCTCGATTACAAGGGATGTGTCTGGCGAGGGAGTACAGCAAGCATTACTAAAGATCATAGAGGGAACCGTGGCGTTTGTACCACCCCAAGGAGGGCGCAAGCACCCACAGCAAGACTTCCTGCAGATAGACACTACTAACATACTGTTCATATGCGGCGGAGCCTTCGTCGGCCTAGACAAGATAGTCGCTACGAGAAGTCAGAAGTCTAGCATTGGGTTTGGGGCAGATGTGTTTAAGCCGGAGGATAAGGGAACAGGCGAACTGCTCAAGGGCGTTGAAACAGAAGACCTGCTGAAGTATGGTATGATTCCTGAGTTTATCGGGAGGCTACCAGTAGTTGCGACTCTGGAGGATCTTAGAGAGGAGGATCTCGTGCGCGTACTGACTGAGCCGAAAGATGCCGTCCTCAAACAGTACTCCAGCCTACTAGATATGAATGGTGTTAGGCTCCGGTTTACAGAGGATGCAACCGTTGCTATAGCTAAGAAGGCAATCGAGAAAAAGACAGGAGCGCGCGGCTTGAGATCGATTGTTGAAGGCCTCCTACTCGATACCATGTACAGCATCCCGGATGACACAGAAGCTGAGGAAGTTACGATTGATAGCGATGTCGTGAACAATGCGAATCCCCCCAATGTTAGTCGGAAAGCGAAAAGCCGACGCGGTGCATGCGCCACTTGAGATCGTAATTTTCTTCCAAGCATAAATCAATCAGTGTGATAATACGATTTCTCAGCGGCTGAGTGTATGAGGAATCCTACTGCAGTGCGATCTTGACGATGCACTTTTGTTTATCCTCCACAGTATCTGGATCACTTTCCAAATGGCCCTTCTCTTTCCCGAGGAGCTCCTCTGTCTTTGCCCTCAGGACACTCAGTTGCTTCTTGGTTATGAAGGCTTCGCCCTTTTTTGATATCCTCAATTTGGCTACATTATCTTCTGATATGATATCGTACTGACCACCTATCTTGGGAGTTTTGAAATTGACAGATTCAATCAGGCCGGCCGCGTGAAGGTGGGCAAAAACGTTTTTTGTATCATCACCTGAGATCTGCCCATCGCCATTACCATTCGCGACTCCACCAAACCTTGCCGCCGCTCCAGAATCATCTCCTGGAGGGGCCTCGTGCTGCACTACGTACCTGTCGAACGCTATCATCAAAACTTGTATATCGTTGGCAGTTGAACTCATCTTAGCAGCGTCCACCAGGTCCTTCCCCTTCATCATTCCCGCAACGATAATTCCTATGATCAAGAGCACCATCGATATCTCGATCAGGGAAAAGCCCGGGATGCTTGGAGCTAGGTATTTTCGCACATGGTCTCTAAACACAACTGTATCATCTTACTCTTCATCTGCTGGTTCTTTGGCTTCACCCTCTGATTTCTCAGCTTCGTCTCCGCCCACTACAGCATCGGCTTTCTCGATAACCTTCGCAGCCTCACTCTCCGGATTCGTCTCTTCTTTCTCATCTGGAGACTTAGCCTCTGATTCTGGTTCATCCTCAGATTTCTCCTCGGCAGTTCCAGGTTCTGGAGCTTCAGCAGTTTCAGGCTCTTCTTCCGGTTCATCGGATTTGGCAGCTGGCTCGGTTTCCGGCTTCTCTTTAGCTTCTGGCGTTTCGGCACTTTCAGGCTTGGCTGGCTCAGGCTTATCATCATCTGCTTTAGCAGGCTTCTTCTCTTCGTCGGGCTCGCCAGCAGCTGCGGGCTCTTCCTTTTCGGGTTTGGCTGGCGGCTTGGGCTTGGGACTTTTCTTGGGTTTATCTTCATCTCCGTCAGCCGCACCTTCAGAGTCAGTCTTGCCCCCGTCGGCTTCCGGTTTTCCCGCGGGCTTGGGTGAGGCCGCTTCCTTTCCGGCTTTGGCGGCCTTACTCTTGCCTGGTTTCTCTGGAGGCCTCTTCGCTAGCTCTGCTACTGCTGCTACCTTATCGCCCACTTCTTCCGTCTGGGCCTCAAGATCATCAGTATGCCGCTTCGCGACCGCGATTTCTGCTTGTACGCTCTCCCCAGGGCTAGATGATAATTCGCGCGGGTCGCCTAACACTCGTTGTCTTGCGGCTTGAATACTCTCACTGATTTGATTAATGTGAAGCTGGATTATGTTCAGCTTCGCGCTCAATCTATCGATCTCGCTGAGATTTTCTTCCGGAGAAGCTTTGGATTCCGGAGCTGAAGCCGACAGGACGCTCGGGCTACACAGCACAAACCCCATGATGATAAAAACACTCTTCCGCATAATCCGTCCCACTACACTGAAAATATCAGCTCATGGTTTCAGACTACCACAATATCGTCGTTTATGCAACATTTGAGTATAATGCCCAATATGGAACCTGCTATATATGAGACTTTTATATCACTGAGGAGTCGAGGTAGCGGTCTAGTACAGCCCTGTGGAGCCGAAGCCTCTGTTACCGCGTACTGATTCAGAGATGTTTTCGGACTCCTCCAGTGCTGCCATTTTGAATGGGCAAATAATTAGCTGTGCAACCCTCATTCCATGTGATACAATGAATGGTGTTCTGGAGTGATTGATCAGGATCGCTCTCACTTCCCCCCTATAATCTGAGTCTATGATTCCAGGTGAGTTGAGGAGTGTGACGCCGAACTTGGCTGCGATTCCAGATCTAGGGCACAGCATCCCGAAATACCCCTCTGGAATTTCCAAGGCTATCCCCGTCATGATTGTGGCGGTACACCCTGGAGCCACGGCGATGTCATGGTCTGTGCATGCTGACATATCGAGGCCGGCACTGAAGTCAGTTCCGTATTTCGGCACGATTGCTCCTGGATTGATTTTTGTGAATTTTAGTTGCATGATCTGTCCTTTAGTATTTTTACAATCTCATGGTCCGCGGATAGCACCGCGATATTGTCTACGTAGAACCTGTAAATCTCATCAGATTTATCGAGCTTGGTTAGCATTGTAATGAGGTCTCTTGCCTTCGTGATTAGCCCGCCTCCGGTCGCTACTATGAGTAGGAACCACAGCTTCTCCGTGTTATTGTTATCGATCGAGCTCATCATATCATGGGCCAGCTCGAAGACGTCAGGCCTGTTCAGCCTCAGCAAGTAGTCAGCGAGAATCCTGTTTGGATTCAGCGATAGTGACCTGCCAATGATTTGAATTACCTTCTTATCGCTGTACTTGACTAGGTCCGTCGTGCGCAGTGTATCAAGAAGAGCGATCAGAGCACTCGTGTTGCCGGGATCATCATCTAGGATTCTTTCGACTATCTTGATCTTCTTCTGGACGTTCTGTTCAGACTCGAAATCAAGGAGGCCTATGGTGGAGAGGTACTCAGAGATAAACTTCCTGGACAGCCCGTACTTGAACTTCCTAGGCTCGAAGCTGAAAAGATCTCCACTTTGCCTAGCAAGCTTAGCCACTTCGAGAACCTCATCTTGAATCACCGAGACAAGCTTGGGATACTTTTTCACTGCTAGCTGGGCCACCTCAATCGCCTGTTTCAGCTCATTTCTAGACAGTAGGGAACGGAGCTTCAGTTTAGCGATAAAGATATCAATCCTGGGAATCCCTGAGTTACTAGCTATGCTGTCAGTATACAAATTCCGCCTCAACGCGATTGCCGTTTTGATTGGGCTAAGTCGGTTCTCGATCTTCGCAGTTTCAAACATATGAGGAAATTCATTATCGCTAGCCAGTATCAGGTCAACGACTTGTCTTACGGATTTATTATGCGCACCATTGCTAAACCTTGAGAACGGTGAGATGAGTAGTGCTATCAGTGATCTGAGCAACGCCTTTAAAAACAGAAGAGATACGAACAGAGCCGCGATGAAGTACATGCTGACGGTAAGGTGCCTGTCGCGGATCTCCATCTCCAAGTTGCAAGCATCGTGAGCATGCATCTGCATTAGGAAAAGAACTGCGAGCACCGCGATCAAAGCTATAAATTTCTTCCAAAGCCGCATCTGCATAATTCTGACGATCCAACTGCACAGCAAATTCTATAATAACTCACGGAGATAATCACCAAAATTTAAGGAGCTCTAATCGCTAACTCACTCTGAGGTAGAGCTTTGCTACTCTCCCTCCCACAGGCAAAAGATAATCTTCTCCGTTAACTAAATTTTAACCCTTCACATGCTAACCTACTTATAGAATCTTTATCCTCAAGGGGAGGAAAACATGAAAAGCAAATTGGTAGGTTTAACGGTAGCACTATGTGTTGCAGGCATGGCAAATGTGTATGGAAGCCGCGGAGATCTAGAGAGAGAGAGAGTCCTGTAGTTGTAAGTAGGGGAGAGGTAGTACCAGTTGGAGGAACGGTACTTGGACAACTCAGAAACATAGCCAGAGCAATAGGGCAGGATGCAACTGGCGGCATAGCTAACCCTAATGAACCAACCCTAGCTTCACGAGTAGCTGCAATCGAAAGACAGCTAGTGGTGCTCGGCGAGCTGCTAGGGGTATCAGCCGCGGTGACTAGTGATGGTGGGAGCAAAGCAGACGAATCCCCACCTCCAACAGGCATATTCCTATACACGCACCAGCAGTACCTGACCAACGGAGCAATGCAGCTGGTAACAGACATATATAACTCCAGGAGATACCAGGCATTCACACGGTATGTTTTAGAGGGGATAGCGCAGCAGCAACTTGAGGAATCAGATGGTAACACGACACTACAACAGTTAAGATCGGCATGGCTGTGGGAGGCTAATGGAGAGGAAACTGCAACCTCAACGACTCAGTACCAGTCCATGTACACTGTAACACTGGGGCCGAACAGCGGGCTACCGGTAGTAACAGTATACAAAGGTACGTACGGCAACATCTCGTGGGGAAGATACCCCTACGACCCATGTGAGGCACCGACCCACGGCGACATTTACGACCCAATGGTCGCCTCCGCGTACAGCGTGAGCATACATGAGTACGCCATCACGTGGCCAACTGCCACAGCCAACTCGCTGCTGACCGGCAGAATTCTTGAAATGGGAACGGCACTTGGCATGTTGGGCCTGGGCGCACCAGCCGATGACCTGATCTTGCAAGAAGCGCAACAAACCGGTATAGAATTGCCGACACTAAACACTGACCTCTCGCCTAATGTGAGACAAGCCATAAATCGCTCAATAGGCCACAAATATGCGATACGTGAGCTGATCATCGCAGCGCCGAGAGCCCCCTCACAGAGCACCGCCTACATCACGTACCAGAGCGCCACCGGTAAACCTAAGGCAGGCAGCGACACAGAGGAGTAGGAACCAACAACCATCACAAAAAGCTATTCCCGTAAGCGACCTCAGCCCCTCACACTCCCCCGATAAAATAACATGGGCGTTTTTGTGGTATTGTTTTTTGGGGACGATCATATACAATTTACCTGTATACCACGCGATCGGACCAGTAGGCTGTTGCAGTTTCCAGTTGTTGCAAGGTATGTTGCCCTTTGGTTGTTCTTGGCGCTTCAAGCGTGGAGCGCCGAGATCGAGGGGATAAGCGATGCTGAAATCGCTACCCTTGCGAAGGCTCAGATTTCAAACTGGGAAGGACGTCGCAATGATCTGACTGTTACAAAGGCCAGGATTGCAAAGGACATCGAGCTCATAAAGCGGGTCCTACACTCGTATGGTTACTTCGATGCTACCATCACCGCGGAGATCAAAGATCCGAAGATTATTTTCAGGGTTACACTGAATACGAGATACAAGCTCGATGGTATCTCCCTGGTATATACGGACCACAAGGATTACAGATCCGGACTCACAGTGAAGCATGTTTTCGGCATCACTAAGATTGACTATGATTCCTACGTCGACTTCAAACGAATTATGGACGGCAATGACAAACTAAAGGACCGTTTCAAATCCGATGGGTTCCCATTCGTAATCCTTGCTGTTCCTCGGCTAGAGCCTGATGAGCAAAGAAAGAAAGCCAAGGTAGTTTACACTGTGACGCTTAATAGAAAGGCCATCATAGACTCCACTACAATCAGCATTAAATCGCAGAAGGATCCTAAGCTCATAGAACCATTCGTGAGGAATCGAATCCCTTGGAAAGATGGAGATGTATACAGTTCCACCGATGTCGAGACCATGACAGAGCAGCTGATGGCAAGTGGGATTTTCGCTGCTGTAGACGTTGATCTAAGCGCTCCTACGCAGGATCCGAATGATCCATATGTATGTCATACAACCGCACTTGTCAGCATAGAGGAAGCAAAGCTAAGGGACATCTCTGTCGGAGCTAAGTACGGCTCAACTGAGCACCTGGGACTCCTGCTATCATGGTCGTATTACAACATAGACGGCCGCGGCTCGAAGCTCTCTACCATCGCGGATATCACGAAAAAGAACAGGCTTCTGAAGGTGAAGTACGACATGTATGATGTGTTCTACAAAAAGCAGGATTTCGCAAACAGCATATTTTATGTAAAGGATGATGTGGATGCATACAAGGTATCAATGGTTGGAGCCGAGAGTATGCTGTGGCAGACATTCTTTACTAATCTCAAAATCGGAGCTGGGGCATGCTACGAGAACGCCACCACAATCGATAAGGTCGTTGATAAGACTCCCAAGACTAAGTTCAAAGCCGCCGGAATTCCAGTTGGTCTCAGCTTTGATACAACGGACAACTACCTAGACCCCAGCAGAGGAATCAGGTGTTCGTCGATGATGACTCCGTACTTCGGTACGAGCAACGTATCTGTCTTTTTAACGAAAGCTTCGATGTACATTCCCATGCTGACGGACGCATTCAAGAACACTCTCATCCTCTCACTGTACTCCAAATTCGGGTCCATATTTGGGAAGAAGAGCAGCATCCCACGGCACAAGTTTTTCTTCGCCGGAGGGAACAACTCTGTGAGAGGATACGGGTATCAGAAGATCAGCGACCTCTCGGACGATGGTAAGCCAATCGGTGGTGAGTCACTTTTCGAGTTTGGAGTCGAACCTAGGTTTAGGGCGACTGATGATATCGGAATTGTCGTCTTCTTCGAAGGTGGAAACGTGAGGAAATCCAACGCACTATTTAAGTTCAAGGACATGCTGTTCGGGTATGGAGCCGGCGTTAGATACTATACCCCATTCGGCCAGATACGACTCGACCTAGCATTCCCAACAAAGATACGTAAAGCTAAAACCGGCAAGCGAGTGGATTCGAGATTCAATCTGTACGTAAGCGTCGGCCAAGCTTTCTGACGAATTATCATTTTATTGTTTAAACAGGATGAAAAATATATTATCATTACGGCACCATCAAATTATCCGTTTTCATGAGAACCGTATGAGGGACATGGGAGAACGTCACAGTCACAATCCTCAGAGAATAAGGGCGCTTAGCAAATGGGGTATCGTTTTGGTCTTGGGCTGCTCACTGCTGCACACTCAACCCGTGCTTGCCAGCCGCAAAAGATCCCAAGGGCAGCAATCAGATTCAACACCCCTAAACCAGGCAAGTCCGCGCCCCCCTCCACTAACACCTGATAGGGCTAGAGATGGGGCTAGAGAGATTCTTGGCACAGCAATGACTGGTTATTCAGCCGAAGAACTTCTAGCACTATCAGACGAAGAACTTTTAGCACTGATTGGGACAGCCTTAAAGAGCGGCTTTGGTCTCACAAAGAAAGGGCAGCAAGATCTGGAAAAATGCCGCGAAGTACTTAAGCGTTCTACTCCTACTCCAGCAACACCCGTGAAGTTGATACTACAGGAACTTTCTCCTGAATGCCGCCAAGCTGCTGAAAGAATTGGGAAAATCTTATGCCTAGGGAATGTGGAGGATTATTCGATGGAACACCTCATCGCACAAATTAGAGAAATTCCAGACTTTGGCTCATCTCTCCCAGCGAAAAAGCTGCGAGAGCTGAGAGGATACGCTGAAATACTCGAGGGAGCTTCACGTGCTCAAGATCCATCTCCTACATCAGCTGCTGGTAGTAGGCCTCCGCCACCACTTCATCCATCTGGGGCTCAACAAGACGCATCAGTTTTGTCTATTACGAGCCAAATAGAACAAATACTCTCTCAGACCTTTGGCAGCGAGTCTTTTGCTAAGTGCCCAAATCCGTTTGCACTCAAGCACCCAAATCCGTTTGCACTCATTAGAGCACAGGCATTTGCTGACATAGGTACCATGCAGGCGCTAACCACCGGGGAAGCGGAAGCGGTCCTTGGATACAAAATATACTGTGCTGTCAGGATGATTTTAGGAGTGGATACGTCTATTGCTCAAACCATAATTACGTCGGAGTTTTTGGTAAAAATTAATGAGACCATGACGCGACAAAACTTATACTTAACGCGGATAGCAACCGTAGCCGTGTGCCACGTCTGCCGATACCTACTTCAATCGCTACTCAACAGTACGAGTGACTGGACAAGAAGGGTGCTATCAGCAAGTGCCAAGCTTATTGATCCCTTGGGAGGATACATCACAGCGATCGCTAAGCACATACCATTAAACCACTTATTACTGAACGTATCACTCGCAGAGCTGCCAACCATACCACTAGCTGCACTTAGGGAGCTTACATACAAATTAGGCATGGATCCAACGACAGCTATAGCCGAGCTTCGCAAGATCAATACCGATACAGCCAGTGAGAGTACTCTTCACGGAATTCTAGTGGCAATGGACATCGCTACAATGGAGGAATTACGATCAGTTCTAGAAATAGCATTCGGTTCGCTGCTTATGTCATCAGCGTCTCCTGCCCACGATCGATCTACTGGGATCGTAGATTTTATCACGAGGATAATAGAGCTGCTTAAAACAAGTCTCCCAGACATGCCTCCCCAAGATAGAGCTGAACTGGCGGCTATAGCTATCGATCTAGCTAAATTACTCGAATCGTCAAGTACTCCACTTCGCACCCTACTAGTAGCGGGGCTACTTCGAAGAACTGCAGCAGAAGCTGAAAAGGCCGCAGATAGTGTCTTGAGTGGTATGATGGACCGGATATCTGCAGCTGAGGTAGTCCTAGAGTCTGAGCGTAGCCAGAAGCTTTCGCCAAGGCCTGCTGGATCTGATCAGACTCTCTCAGAACATGCTGCTGATGCTCCACAGCTCCTTCCATCCTCTGAGGCAATGGATCGGTTCCTGGAGAGCCAAGGAATACGCGTGGTTTCCGCAGATGGAGGGAATCCAGCAGAAGCTCCATCTGATCAGACTCCACCAAAGCCAGCTTCACCCCCATCTCAGGCCCAAGAGAAGCCTGAGGAGGTGGAACGGCGTCTGCGTGATCGCGGGATTCCCGTGGTTTCCGCAGATGGAGGGAATCCAGCAGAGGATTGCACGGCCAAGATACCTGCTGGATCTGGTATTCCACCAGAAGATATCCTACTCGTTTGGAGGCTCACTACTGCTGGGATACAAGCTGCTCCAGGATATGACCCAGAGCCCAATGCCAGCCAACTAGTTAAGGATAGTACGGCAGTGGCTGTTCGTTGCTGGCTAGCGGAGGCGCGCGCTAAACACCCCGAAATGGTCCAAACCTACGAGAATGCACGGGCCCTTTATGGTGATATTTACGCAGCAGCAGAAGCAGGGTCTGATGATACCCAAGCCACGGCTGCATCACGTGCTGCTGACTGCGCGCTTAATCCGAATGGTCTCTTTGATGTATTGATGACTCTCTACAAACAGCAAGATCCATACTCGAGGTTAGCGGTAATGGAGATTGGGGGCTATTTTTGCATGTACCTGCTTCAATTGCTAGATGGTAAAGGGAGCCCCTGGACCGGAATGGTAATAGCGACCAATATGGCGCTTGTGAATCTCCTAATGAAGTACAGCACGAAGGTTTCTTACTTAGGAATGCCGAACCCTGTTTCAACCAAGCTACCCACCCCACCACTAACAGAACTATATAAGCTCCTATGCCTACTAGGGACAACGCCCCATCAGGCCGTAACTATGGCCGAAGAGATCAGCCCCTCGCTAGACCAGGTTACAACCCTTGAAGGGATGCAACAGTTAACACGTGAAAACGAGCGCTACCTTGACAGAATCCTGATGGCAATTCGCATTGGGTTGCACCCCACCTTGCTCGATGAGATACGACCAGTCCTGCGAGCATTACAGCCGCTTTATGTACACTCACAGGGGGTTCTACTTAAGCAAGCGCTCCACAGCACGTATGGCCTCGATTGGTCATTAAGTGATTGTCTTGTTCTACAAGGACAACTCCCAGTTGCTGAATTAGATGATCTCAATCCCGAACAAGTTATGGCTTCCCACCAAGGTATGATAGCAGCTATCTCAAGCGTTAGGAACTACAGTTCAGAGTTGGTGTCAAAGCTCTTTTCACCTAGCCCATATCATGGACTTAAAATACTTATTATGCGAGCGATAAGAACGTGTGAAAGTGGGACCCCGTTACGCATGCTATCAGAATGGGATAGAAATAACATGATTGAGGCTACAGATTCTCTGGCCGAGGTATTTGTGAAGATACCAAATCCACCTCCTCTGCTCGAATTACAATTGATGCTACTCAAGAGTATGGGACAGGCTGCAGCTGATGCGGGCAACATATTGGAACTGCTAAGAGGGAGTATCGGTTCTGGGTATCTCAGGAAATTGCAAGATGCAATACGGATGGTTTGTACTAATCCTGAGAAGCTTAAAGAGGCACAGTCGCAACTGGTCGATTACGTAGCTTCCCAACCTCCGCCTCAGGCTGATAAAGAACTCAAAGCGCGTGCAAATACAATAGCACAATTAAAGAGGGAGCTAACCCAACTAAAAGCGCAAGCTGTGAACGCCGCAGGTATCATGGAAGACAATGCACAACTCGAGAAAGACAAAAAGCAGCTTCAGACTGAAAAAACACAACTCCAGAAGCAGCTAGAGAAGGCAGAGGTAGACTTCCAAAGGCAGCTAAAGGAAGAGAGGGCAGCACGCGAGAATACGCAGACAGATGAGATGGCGCGGTTAGGAGCGAAGCTAGAAGCACAGGCGCAAGAAGCAAAACGGCTTCAGGCCGAAAACAAACAGCTCAAGCAGCAAAATAAGCCGAAAACAGCACGTGAATCTCAGGTGGCTGAAATGGATAAGTTGAAAGCTCAAGTGGCAGAATTCCAGCGGATCTTAGCAGCACAGACTGAAGAAGCAAAGCAGCTTCGGACTGCAAACACACAACTCCAGCGGCAGCTAGAGGATGTGACGAAGGCGCGTGATGATGAGAAGGCAGCACGCGAGAAGGCTGAGGCAAAACTTCAGCTGGAGAAGGCAGCACGTGGAGCTCAGGTGGCTGAAATGGAGAAGTTGAAAGCTCAAGTGGCAGACCTCCCACGGCAGCTAAGGGAAGGGAGGGAGGCACACGAGAGAGCAATAGCAGAGCTAGTAATGCCTCAGCCTCAGCTGGATCTGCTAATTCAGACTATCAACGGAGGAAGGCCCTCACAAGTTCAGAGCACTGAGGCTGTTGTGCAATGGCAGAAGAATTTTGCTGCCACTATCTATGATTTGGCGTTGCGTATAGCATTTGACAGATTTGGCTACATATTCGGCCCTGGAGCAATCGGACAATTATTTGCCTTTTTTGCTGGAATCCATGCTGGAATATGGTTGCAACTATCTCCGAGAATTCAAGCGTTGCTTTCCGCTTTTCCTGAACTTGCTCCGGAAACAGTGCCTCTTCCTGGCCCCGCTGCAGAAAGGTCGCCTCCAATACAAGCCACTCCTCCGCTTCCCCCTTCACAGCCGTCCACGCACACAGTACAAAGGGCTGTACGTGGTGGGAGCTTAGTAGATCAAAAACCTGATGCTCAACAGCAACCAGAAGAGGAGCCTAAACCTAGGGTTAGAGCAGCACGTCCTCCTAAGCCTGCACCTCCACCTAAACCTGCTCCGGAAATGCCTCTCCCGGGTATGCCTGGAGATCCTGATGCAAGACTCGCAGTTCCCTCAACAGTAAAGCCACCACCTCTACAAGACCCACCTTCTAAAGTGGAAAGGCCAGTGCCGGCATCACAGGGTGGATCAGGTGATGCTCGACAGCAACCAGGAAAGTGGCGTCGTGATGGAGGTGGGGCACCGCATCCGTAAACGGATACATAGCGGTGGCCCCATTGATGTCACGAGAGTTGGTTAGAGGTCGTCAGGGATATCTTCCTCTTCAGATGGGGTTCCTTGATCAGCAGGCGGTGGAGGTTGTGAGGATTGGGGCTTTTGGATTTGGCCGGTCCGGGCTACGAATCTGATGGGCTCTCCGGCCATCGCTGCACTATAGTGCTCGGAACACGCGGCGAAGTACGCTGTGGCAGGATCAGCTCCATCTACCTTTACTACAGGTCGCCCTCCTATATCGATCTTTCCATCGGCGGTTCTTACTGTAAATGTTGCTCGTTTCCCACATTGCCTTCCAGTTTCCGCTTCGCAAAAACCTCGAGATTGCATCCGCCTTAATCCATACGGTATGCTCTCATCCAGTGCAGAGAACCATGATTCACCGTAACAGTCCAGATCCACAGCGGCAAGTAGGATCGGGATTCCATACCTTCTTCCTAGTTCATATATCACATTGCGCAGCTCTCTCCTTACGAACTGCCACTCATCGCATGCTATGAGCCTTTTGTGGCCTGGCACAAGCGGAGCTTTTAGCCACTCAGTTACTCTGGTTTTAAAGGCACCTAGCGACCCATCTGGATCTATGTCAAAATCTGCAGTGAAAGACATCCCGTCTCGCGCTTCTCTATGCCCTCCCACCAATGCCGGAAGAAGTCGAAGTACCTGGTACCCATTAGCCTCGAATCTATTCGCTGCATCAAATAGTGCCCCAGACTTTCCGCTTTTCATTCCTCCAGTAATAATCACTACGCAATGCCCTCCAGACCGAACAACGTCTAGGATTTCCTCAACACGCTTTTTTCCCTCATCTTGCATCTCTTGCTGCCATGGGGGGGCTCCTGGCTGTCTCTCTGCTGCAGACAACTGCAATTGAGGATCACATGCTCCTCCCGCTCCAGCCGGCCAAGAAACCTTACGATCGCGGAGAGATCCTATAGGATCCCCGGAGGCGTTTGCCCCATTGTTTAATGCAATTACACAAAGCGCTGTTAGCGCGACTATCTTACTTACCCTACGCATCATTACACCGGAAATTTCAAAAAGTGGATGGTAAGGATAACAGACTTAAGACTAGCTTGTCACTAAAAAGTCAACCGTATTTTTACCCTCGCATGCATGAGCTAAGGATGTGGTGTATAACCTTACAGGTTACCCACCACATCCTTGCTCACAACAACCTCATCAATAGAGTCGTTGCATAAGCCTCGCGATATGCATATTTGTGGATTTAGCTCTCAATTTCCCTTCGTCTCTGAAATTTTTCCCCAATATAAAGGCCGTACAGAGATATTTGAAGGCGTCCGAATGTTAATTGATCCCCCAAAACTGTACGTGCGATTTTCGGGAGAGCTTATGCAACAACCCTAATTACTCTTGGAATCCCATTGATATCGTTCTCAATGCTGACGACCTCTAAGCCGTGTTCGATACTCAGGACTTTGTCCCTTTGATCAAACCCTATTTCAACAAATGCCATACCTCCCTTATTCAGGAATTTTTTGATCTTCGGGAGGATGATATGATAGGCATCCATTCCATCCTCCCCCGCGAAGAGGGCAATTGCCGGATCAAACATCGTCCTATTATCAAGCTTGAAATTGGTGGAGACGTATGGCGGATTGCATGTAATAATATCGAACGTCCCACTCACATTTTCAAACCAGTTGCTCAATGTGAATTTACACCTATCTGAGAGGGCAAGCGAGTTGGCATTCTCAATAGTAACAGCCAGTGCATTTTCATCGATATCCACGAATTCGCATTTCGCCGATTCATACAAGGTTAGCAGTGAGAGGCCTATGCAGCCCGTTCCGCTTCCGAGATCTAGAATTTCTAAGCTTGCATTTTTGTTATGTTTCTTAACAAGATCTATTATCAACTCCGTCTCAGGACGCGGATCCAAGGTGTACTCATTCGTCCTGAAATCTATCCCGTAAAATTCCTTCCTTTGGATAATCTTGGATATCGGCTCACCAAAGGCAAGCAGCTTCATACACTCATGCAGATGGTCCACAACATCCTCCGGCACATCGACATCTTGGTTGAAGAACAGTTCGTGATACGTCGAGTTCAAGAGGTGGGCTAGGAGGATGGTGATCTCCTGTCTACCGACACCGTACGTTTTGGAGAGTGTGGAGATGACGGATTTAGCCAACATCCTATATCAAAATCTCTCTCTTGCCAGTATGGTTTGGGGCCGATATAAGTCCCTTAGCTTCCATGTCCTCTATGATGCGGGCCGCTCTGTTGTACCCTATCTGCAGCTTTCTCTGCAGGTAACTGATTGAGCACTTTCTATCATTCGCTACGACCTCAACGGCCTTGTTGTACATCTCATCCATACCAGATGAATCCAAGGAAGCGTAATCCTGGTCATCTCCAGATTGGTCTCCAGTTATGTCGACGTAGCTCGGCTCCTCCTGATCCCTTATGAATTCCACAACCCTCTCGACTTCACTGTCCTTTACGAATGGGCCATGCACTCTCTGTATCCTACCGGCCCCGGACATGTACAGCATGTCTCCCTGCCCTAGGAGCTGCTCAGCTCCCTGCTCTCCGAGAATCGTTCTACTGTCAATTTTCGACGTTACTTGGAAGCTGACTCGCGTTGGGAAGTTGGCTTTGATGGTACCGGTTATTACGTCTACCGATGGCCTTTGGGTTGCCATAACAAGGTGGATTCCCGCGGCTCTCGCCATCTGGGCCAGTCTCTGAATCGCAGACTCTACATCCTTCCCGGCGACTAACATTAGGTCTGCCATCTCGTCGACGATCACCACTATATATGGCATTTCCTCGAATTCGAACTGTTGAATCTCGAAGATGGGGCGCCCTGTTTCCTGATCGAATCCAGTCTGGACTTTACGAACTAGGAGGTCGCCTTTCTCTCGTGATTCCGCGAGCTTCTTGTTGAAGCCATCGATGTTACGCACACCTAATTTCGACATTTGTCTGTAGCGATTTTCCATCTCCGTCACAGCCCACTTCAATGCGAACACCGCCTTCTTGGGATCAGTAACAACGGGAGTAAGGAGATGTGGAATTTCGTCATACACCGAGAGCTCCAGCATTTTCGGATCTATCATGATGAGCCTGCAATCCTTCGGCGAGAACCTATACAAGATCGACAGGATCATTGCATTCACGGAAACGGATTTACCGGATCCGGTAGTTCCAGCTATTAGGAGGTGAGGCATCTTCGCTAGATCCGCCATAACGGGATTCCCACTAATATCCTTACCAAGAATCAATGGTATCCCGGCCGACATATTCCTGTATGCCTCCGAGGACAGTAATTCACTGAGGTACACGGTATGTCTGTTTCTGTTAGGGAGCTCTATCCCAATTGCATTCTGCCCTGGAATAATGGCAATCCTAGCAGATATCGCCTTCATAGATCTGGCTATGTCATCGCTCAGGCTTATAATCCTCGAGGTCTTAATACCTGGGGCTGGCCTGAACTCGAACATAGTCACTACCGGGCCTTGCTTCACATCTAGGATTTCTCCGCTTATCCCGAACTCCTCGAGAACATTCCGCAGCTCAGCCGAGGTGACGGCTATCTTCCCTTCATCCTTCTTGTACTCTTTCTCGGTGTGCTTTTCTAGGAGGTCGACGCTTGGGATGGAATAAATTCCAGCGATAGGTGGCGGAACTACCCGCACATTCTTTGCGTCATTCTCATGGTTAGCGTTTCCATTACCAGCTGCCTCATCTCCATTACGGTTACCCGCGGATGCATCTGAAGTCTCCCACACAACATTTGATCTGCGTAGCCTCCTGTTCTTTGCGCCCCACATCCTAGATGATGATACAAATCTCCACATTGAACGCGACCTCCGTGCGCAGGAATTCAAATCTAAAAATAAAACAAATTTCACGATGACAAGCCATATGGCTACCATAGCAAAAAAGACCCAGTTGCAGATCTCAAGCTGCCTCAGTATGTCGATGAACAGGATCTTTGATAGGACGTAGCCAATGAAGCCGCCGGCGTAGTAATCCAAGCCGACAGCCCGAATCGCCTTCGCGATAAACTGGTACGTGGATGAGACGTTGAAGACAATCGCCCCCATGATTATGAAGGCCGAAAACAACCAAACCTTGTGCTTGATATAGTGGATCTTCCCGGTTGTGAAATTCACTCCCCAGACGATCAATGCAATAATGGCAAGGTAACTGAGTAACCCAAGAGATTGAACTAAAACATCGGATACATACGCACCGACAGTCCCAAGCAAATTCGCAGCCTCCTCATGCGATTTAACTGAACCACAGCTATCCGATGAGGAACGCGAGATTAATGATACCATGCTAAGCACCGCCAGCACAATCAAAAAAATGCCGAAGCCCATCTCTTTATTGTTACGTCGTGCTCGATCGTCAATCTTCATAACAGGCATGCGGCACCACAGACTCAGCAGTATAATATACACCAAACATAGGCCTGAGGAAATTCCTAAGAATCTGAGAGCGATCGGCTTCACCCCTTGAGGGAAGTACTGAGTGGTAAAAAGAGTTGACATTAACATCGGCACTGCTGTACCATGTAAGAGCAACGTTTCGCTAGGAGGAAGCGAATGAAGAAGCAAGCAATGGTACTGGTAGCGGCAATGACAATGGCCGGTGCCACACAATCGGCAACTACCACACAACAAACACCGGATGACACCGCACCACCAGCCCAAACAGAACCCGTCGCACAAGCACCCGTAAACTATCAGGGACAATACGCCCGAATCTGTGCATACCTAGAGGAGATAGTACTAGGAGGAGTGCAAGAGACACAATCCCACTTCGTGGCAACCTTGGAAGAACTAACTGGAGATGCGAGCCCATACCACCTCTACGCACGCAGCGTTGAACAGCTCCCGGACGACATACTCATCGCACTCGAGCAACAACAAACCGCACTGGGATTCAGCGACACGTGGAAGCCGTCCCAAGTGTTTCAGTGGTGGGACGGGCGGCGTGCACGCCTCCCCAAATGCCCAACCGCAAGCAGGGTGGACCGGCAGATAGCGACACTCCGCGAGCGACTTGACGGAGGAGGGGGGCTCGTGCCGGGAGGAGAAGGACTGGGTGACCCACAGGCGTGCATACGTCACCTGAGTGCGGAGAACCTGTTCCTCAAGGAGGAAGTTAACCTGCTGAAAATAAGGATCGAGGATGCCGTCAACGAGCTGGAAGACAGACGAAGGCAAGAATACCCCACAGCCCACGACATGCATATGGATACCCTCGTTGCTCTCAATGAGCTAAAGAACAGAGTGGCCGCCATCGAGCGAAAGCTGGGGGGACACGGTAGTGAAACAGACTCCGATACCCCCGGTGCCGACGAGTAGTCAGGAGCTCACAGCCACCTATGCACTTACCTGTGTTGGCCTGTGTTGGGTGGCTCTGGATAGCCGTGGAGGATTGGCAGTACCACTGACTCAGCAGTATAATATACACCAAACATAAGCCTGAGGAAATTCCTAAGAATCTGAGAGCGATCGGCTTCACCCCTTGAGGGAAGTAAAGAGTTGACTTTCACATCGGCGCTGCTGTACAATACACAACATGAACATAACATTTCACTAGAGGGAAACAAAATGAGGAAACAAGCAATAGCACTGGTGGCAGGAATAGCTGTTATCGGGACCGCACAAGCTACCATGCCAGCCTCATCTAAACACGCAGGGCGAACAATCATCTCGATGGCCCTGTGGGAAATCCCAGACCTCGTAGAACCAGAAATCACTCCTACCGTGCCAGAGATAGAAGCCGCCAGAGCTATGATAGAACGGTCGACCGGACACTATATCTCACCGGGTGTGGACACCGGCGCACACCCAGTAGAGTATCTAGCAAAACTCCTCCGCTGGCACCCAAGGCACCGCGGATGGATTGCCGATGAACTGCGCCTAATGAGCCCACTAGTGGACGAGTGGAGGCTGGTAGTGAACAACGGCGAAGAGCGTCTATACGGCGACATGGTAGAAGATATTGACAAAATACTGGACCGCATACACGACGGTATTCCCGTAAGAATCGGGATGTTTCGGTGCGGCGATGCATTACAGATCGATGCAAGCCGATACTTGGCATGGGGACACGCGTGGAACATCCTCCGAGACCTAACCAGAGCGTACCAACAGATCCTTGTAGAATGTCCCAGCATAGCAGTCTATGCTGCCCAGCGCATACAACAGGTGCAAAAACCCGCTACCCAAGACGATTACACAGCGCAGGGTCGTGAGCTTAGTACGTTCGAGCGGCTCAGCGAAAAGATACGCAGTGACGTGCGCAGTATAAAGCATGCGCGGAAACGCGCGCCAGGCCGGGAACTCAGCGAACTCGAGCTAATGAGCTACATAGTTGCCCAAAACCTGCGCTACCTCGTAGGCGTGCACAGCACGGCTCCAGTTGCCGCACTCCCCGGAGCACTCGGGAGCATCTACCACAAGCATCTAGCACCGAGAAAACACGACGAGGATCTACCAGAAACCCACCGCGACGATGATGAATCGCGTGAGCTCTGCAGTCAAATCATTGCCGCGTCCAAACAGTGGTACCGCGAGCAGGAGCGGGGCGGAGCAGACCAGGTCGTTCAAAGTGCGCGGGCTGTTATTCTGTTTGACGAGCCCTATCTCTTTATTTTCCAAAATTAACGATTTTTTAACTTTTTTGTGTTACCCTAGGACCATCCCTAACCCCCGCCCACCTCTGTGGGGATCAGCACTTCACAACTCGCGCCTATGCAACGGAGAAGCCTTAGCATATCATAAAAAGCTTTTAGACCCCCGCTCATAACCTTCATAATCAGTTTCTTGCTGCGTCGATCCTGTGCTCGAATGCTCATGTACTCCTTTGTACACTCCGCTTCTCCTAGCAATAACTCTGATTCTGAAGGTTATGAGCGGGGGTCTAATAAAAACGTTAACGCGTTCTTGATAAGACGAAATATGCTGTGGATAAGAGGGATAGGAGGATTTATATTTTCTATGAGGATGGATATCTCTTGCATTTCGTGGGGGACGTTGTTGAGGGCGGGGATCCTGATAAGTTCTGATTCTGAAGGCTTTGAAAAAGGGGGGAAGAAGTGACCTACTTTAAAGGGAGTTTCAGCAGATGAAGGCTATAGGAATTTCAGAGAACGTATCCCCAAAAAATTCTAAAGTATATATCAGACACATTCCCAGGCGTTAAAGATAAAGTCTCAATGGTAATATGGAGCGCTGTAATTTTTTTTAACAAAGCCACCAGAGGATGGGCATCATATGGCTCTGGCTACGTTAAGGACTGTAATGGCTTATGTGGGGCTGCCAACACAAGAGTGTATCATAGCAACAGGCCACTACTTCTCGCAGGCCCTTGAGCAAGCGCTTGGTAAGCATTATAACTAAAGCCTAGCTATGCCGCACATAGCCCTCACTGTGTCGACGACTTTTAGTTGATCCAGAAGGGCTAGTGCTTCGAGATTCTTAGCATATGGCATTGGGACGTCTGCAGTTGATATCCTGGTTGGATGATGCTATACTCACGTATCGTCTGCCGCAATGATTGTTCCGTATGGCTAGAGTTACCGTTGAGGATTGCATCGAGAAGGTGCATAACAGATTTAAGCTTGTCCTGATGGCGGCACAGAGGGCGAAGGATATCGCTAGTGGCGCGCGTCCATCTGTGCAGAAGGACAACGATAAGGCCTCCATTATTGCGCTTAGAGAAATAGCTGAAGAGGCGATTTCTCTCGAAGGCCTCGAGATGCTGGCCAAGAAAAAATTCACTGAAGATCCGGATCTGCCGAGTGACGATGATGTGAACGATGCAGTGCTACTTAGTAGCGTGGAGCCTACGGCTGAGACGGAAGCCGAAGAGGAGGATGAAGATGAAACATTGGACGATGATGATATGGCGGCACTGCAGGACATAGATGCTGCTCTTGGGGAGGGGCTCTCGATAGTCGATGAGGAAGATGTCGATAAGGGTTAGGTTTGCTCCGAGTCCGACTGGGGTCCTTCACATCGGATCAGTCAGAACGGCTCTGTTTAATTGGCTGTTCGCAAGGCATTGCGGTGGCAAGTTTCTACTGAGGATTGAGGATACCGATAAGGTCCGCTCCACCTCTCAAAACACTCAACTGATCTTCGAGATATTGGAATGGCTTGGGATAGATTGGGATGAGGAGCCAGTAATACAGTCAGCTCGGATAGAGCGCCACAAGGAGGTAGCTGAGTCGTTGGTTTCAGCTGGAATGGCCTATCGTTGTTACTGCTCCGCCGATGAACTAGCAGCAAAGAAGGAGAAAGCCCTAGCCGCCGGGGAGTCATATAAATACGATGGGGCGTGCAGGGACGTAGATTCGACAGCTGTAGTCGATAGGCCATTTGTGATTCGACTAAAAACTAGGAGGGAAGGAGCAGTCACGGTCGCGGATCTGGTACAGGGAAATGTCACCGTAGATAACTCTCAACTCGACGACTTCGTCCTGCTAAGGTCTGATGGCACTCCAACATATATGCTATCCGTCGTAGTGGATGATCACGATATGGGAGTGACGCATATCATAAGGGGAGATGATCACCTGACTAACACATTCAAGCAGGTACAGATATACGAGGCATGCAAGTGGCCGGTACCACGATTTGCGCACATCCCTCTGATATACGGGCCCGATGGAGCGAAGCTATCGAAGCGACATGGCGCCGCGAGTGCCGTCGATTACCGTGAGCTTGGATACCTCCCAGAGACAATTTCCAACTACCTACTCCGTCTTGGTTGGAGCCATGGCGATGACGAGATTATCTCGATAGCCGACGCTATAAAGTGGTTCACGCTTGAGAGTGTCGGAAAGTCCCCGGCTAGGTTCGATATGAAGAAGCTTCAGAACCTCAACGCCCATTATATCAAGCAGAGGGAGAATGAGTCATTGCTCAACTACATGATCCCATTCTTAGAGAGATCTGTCAACACTGATGCGAAGCAAAGAATCCTACGTGGAATGGACGGCCTGAAAGAGCGAGCCAAAACCATAGTTGATCTCGCGAAGGGAGCAATGATTTATGTCGAGGCCCCGACGCAGTATGATGAGGAGTGTGCAAAATACGCTACTGAATCCCATTTGGAGCTGCTGCGTTCTGTTGCCGAGATTATAACAGCTCTTGGGGATACTCCCCCACCTCCCCAGCCCACAGAATCAGAACTTATGGAAGGAGACACGGAGCGCAGAAGCGGAGTGTACAAGGAGGTACATGAGCATTCGAGCACAGGATCGACGCAGCAAGAAACTGATTATGGAGAGTTGGGGAGGGGGGGGCGTGCTACGGAGGATCAAATCTCATACGCTATCAAAAGCTTGGCCGTTGAGCGTGGTGTAAAGCTTGTGGAAATCGCACAGGCTATGAGAGCGGCCCTATGCGGCAAGCTCGTATCTCCAAGCGTCTTCCAGATAATCGAGGTGCTCGGAGCACATGAATCAGTAGCTAGGATCAGCACGTTTATCAATAGACCTCTTTCATAACGATACATAAATTCCGATTCTGGAGGTTGATGATGGAGGTCCAGTGAGATACTGGGTAGAGAGTAGGGGGCAATGGTGATATAGTTAGCGCGTACGATGTGGGTGATTAAAAAGCGGGCATGCTACGAGATTTGAATCATATAGGATTCATAATGGATGGGAATG
Source organism: Holosporales bacterium (assembly GCA_031267075.1). Classification (GTDB taxonomy): domain Bacteria; phylum Pseudomonadota; class Alphaproteobacteria; order RUG11792; family RUG11792; genus JAIRYU01. The sequence continues at coordinate 2,990 of JAIRZU010000040.1, read as the reverse complement.
CGACGTGGGCATTAGCCAGGTCTGTTCCGCCGATGAGTGGCTATGCTGCCGGCATGAAGGCTGCCTCTAATATAGTAGTTGCAGCCAAGGATTTCGGGATAGAGTACCTAACCTTCTACGTGTTCTCATCAGAGAATTGGGGGAGGCCAAAGCCGTGGATATCAGACTTCATGGACCTCGTGATCAAGTTCCTTAAGAACGGTGAGGACATCCGGAAAGTCCTGGATGCCGGAGCAAGAGTCAGGATTATCGGAGATAGAGAGAGGCTGTCATCTGAGCTTCAAAAGACCATCGAGGCGTACGAGGTGATGACGAAGGATAACTCCGCGATATTCGTACAGCTAGCGGTAAGCTATGGTGGACGAGATGAGATTGTGAGTGCAGCCAAGAAGATAGCAGCAAGTGGACTTGAGTTCACAGAGGAGAGCATCTCAGCGCATCTCGACACAGGAGGGATTCCCGATCCGCAGCTCGTCATCAGGACCAGCAATAAGCACAGGCTTAGCAACTTCCTACCGTGGCAGACGACGTACAGTGAGCTATATTTCCCCGATGTGCTCTGGCCAGATTTTGATGCAGCTGAGTTAGATAAGGCGATACAGGAGTTTGCAAGGAGGAAAAGAACCTATGGCAAGTAAGCTATTTAAAAGCGAGCTACTTAAAAGGACCCTCAGCGCCGCCGCCATCATCATCGTTGTTGCATTCTCATTCCTCTCCGGGTGGTTCCTCTCACAGCTCCTAATAATATTTTTCACTGTCATGATGTTGCATGAGTGGATCACGATGAATGTCAGGTTTTACGCCAAACTCAAAGTCACTACTAAACTTCTTTCAAAACCTTCAGAATCAGAGTTATTGCTAGGAGACACGGAGCACAGAAGCGGAGTGTACTCAGACGTACATGAGCATTCGAGCACCGGATCGACGCAGCAAGAAACTGATTGTGGAGGTTTCGGCGCGAGGCTTACTGGGCCGAGCGGCGAAGTATGTAGTTGCAGGAATGCCATGCTTGTGCTAATATCTGGGATGGTGTATGTCCTGCTGCCGATGCTGTTTTGGATTTACACAGCGAGAGCCTCTTACAACAACTTCATCCATGATATCGTTTGGTGCATAGCGGTAGTAGGAGCATGCGACATCTCTGCTTACTTTTGTGGGAAGCTGATTGGTGGGCCAAAGTTCGCTCCCAAGATTAGCAAGGGCAAGACCTGGTCTGGCACCATAGCTGGATTTACTACTGGGTTTGGAGCAGCGTATATCTTCATCCCTTCGAACATCTCCACCAACATACTACTGTGTTCAGGCTTGATGGCTGTCGCTTCAATCCTGGGAGATCTTCTTGAGTCGAAAGCCAAGAGGTTCCTGAAGGTGAAGGATTCCGGGAACATTATTCCAGGGCACGGAGGAGTTTGTGACAGACTGGATAGCTTCCTGCTTGTGTCGTACATCGTTATGGCATTGCGGCTTTGTAGGTTCTAATGTTTAGATATCCACTCAGTGAGTTGCGTGCAATTGCTAGAGCTCATGCACGAGCGGCTCATGCCCCAATGGTAATTGCGTTACTTGGTGATCTAGGCTCTGGGAAAACGACATTTGCGAGGTTCTTCATAGAGTCCATACTTTTGGATAAGACTCAGAAAATCACCAGCCCAACCTTCAATATCATACATACATATGATACGAAGAAAGGGCCGGTCTGGCATATTGATCTGTACCGAATAACCGACCCAAGTGAGGTTCCTGAACTCGGTCTACTGGAGGCCATGGAAGATTCCATCTGCCTCATAGAATGGCCCGAGATCTTGCTCACACACACCACTCCCAAAACACTCATTGCAGTGGATCTGTCTGCTTAGGGTAGCCCACTTTCGCACAGTAGGAGGGGGGGAGATGGTGTGGCATTCCATCTTCCATATAGTCCTATCTACGCTGGAATCTCGGGTGGTGGTGGGAGCCGCTGGTATGTGATATAGGCACTATTCAGAAATGACTCGGCGGCTTGTTTCATGGTGTTGTGTATGCCGTGCCTGGTTTGGTATATGCGCTTAATTTTCTTGTATAGTACAGATTCCTGGGTGAGCTGTGTAGTGTCTATTCCGTATGTTGTCCCGAGTTCCTCGACCTCGTCCTGAATCAGTGGGGGTAATGGAGCAGGTCCGCCCCTGGTCCATAGGTATAGCTCATCTGTTATGCCTGCCAGGAGTGCGTCAGCTACTAGATTGTAGCGGGTGCTCATGCCGGTATGCGGGTTGTCCGATGCTTTAGTGGATGGGATCTCATCGAATTGTACTGTTGTATCTCCATGGCTTATAGCCTCTGCCTGGTACTCTAGCATGATCGCTACGGCGAGTGTTGGTTGGCGGGGTGGGTGCTTCTCTACTGTATAAGCACTCTGCCATCCAACCATTGTGCTATTGACTGCTGTGTTTCCCCAGTGCCAGCAGGCTCGGATCTGCCGCGGTGTGGTGCTGCCATCAGCTTCACCAAGCTGTTGTTGGAACACCCTTTCTACTATTGTCCGCGTGTACCCCGTATGCGGATAGCTTCCACATATCTCGCCCAGCACATGCATCGCTCCCATGTATAACCACTGCTGATGAGTAAGCAGGAATAGGCCTGTTGGGGCTTGGGCTTCCACTGCATCTGCCCTAATTCCACTTGCTTGTATCACTGGGTGGCCTAGCAGTTTCCTGAGTTCGGCTACCTCTTGTTTGAGTACATTTATCTCACGGTATATCCCAGTACCTCCAACTGGAACTACCCCTCCCCTACTTACAACTACAGGACTCTCTCTCTCTCTAGAACTCTGCGGCTTCCGTACACCTCTGTCATTCCTGTAACACACAGTGCCACCACCAATCCAGCTATCATTTTGCTTTTCATGTGTTTCCTCCCCTTAGAGGATAAAATTTCTATAAGTAGGCTAACATGTGAAAGGTTAAAATTTAGTTAACGGATGAGATTATTTTCAACATGGGCGTAAAAATAAT